>JADDQT010000259.1 GCA_016781225.1 Actinomycetota bacterium | reverse complement strand
CGTGGCCTCGCCGAGCACAAGCCCTACCGGGGCGTGCTGCTCACGCCGGAGGGCCGCCGAGCGGCGTCAGCCGCCATCCGCCGCCACCGCATCGTCGAGCGATTCCTCTCCGACATGCTCGGCTACCCCTGGAACGAGGCGGACCGGCTGGCGGCCACGTTCGAGCACGAGCTGCCTCAGGAGGTGGAGGAGCGCCTGTACGTAGCCCTGCACCGGCCCGCCACCTGTCCCCACGGGTTCCCCATACCCGAGCCGGCAGAGACCGACATTCCCGACTTGCCGCCCCTTTACGAGCTGGAGCCCGGTGACGTGGCGGTGGTGGCCGTCCCCGGTGCAACCGACGACGAGGTGGTGGCCTTCCTCGAGACCCTCGGGCTGCGTCCCGGCGTCCGTGTCGAGGTGAAGGAGAAGCATCCCTTCGACGGGCCTCTGGTCCTGGTCGTCGACGGGCACCAACGGACGGTGGGCGAGAAGGTGGCCCGCCAGGTCCACGTGAGCAAGAACGGGGACGTCCCCACCGGCCTGTCGAACACGGGGCAGGCAGTACCTAGACGAGAACGGAGCGCACGCTGACATGACCTCGACGCAGCTGATCGCAGCCGAAGGGGGGTGGCAGGACTTCGACCTCAAGGGCGGGGAGTTCTTCTGGCTCTACTTCTCCGCCGCCACGGCCCTCCTCGCCCTGGCCGTGGGCCTGGTGCTGGTGAAGGGGGTGCTGGCGGCCGATGAGGGCACCCCCAAGATGGTCGAGATCGCCCGGGCCATCCAGGAGGGGGCACTGGCCTACCTGCGGCGCCAGTTCCGCACCATCGCCGTGATCCTCGTCCCGATGGCCGTGGTGGTGTTCCTGTCCTCGACGGCGGTGAAGCGCCCCGACGACAGCGTGGCTCTGAGCTTCGCCCAGTCGGGCGGCTTCAGGACCCTGGCCTTCCTGGCCGGGTGCGTGCTGTCGGGGCTCACCGGCTTCGTGGGCATGAGCCTGGCCGTGCGTGGGAACGTGCGCACCGCCGCCGCCGCCCGCACCGGCTCGCTGCCCGACGCGTTGAAGGTGGCCTTCCGCACCGGGGGGGTGGCGGGCATGTTCACCGTGGGGCTGGGCCTGCTCGGCGCCACCGTCATCATCCTGCTCTTCCAGAACACCGCCTCGGCGATCCTGGTGGGCTTCGGCTTCGGCGGCTCCCTCCTGGCCTTGTTCCTGAGGGTGGGCGGGGGCATCTTCACCAAGGCCGCCGACGTGGGGGCCGACCTGGTGGGCAAGGTGGAGGCCGGCATCCCCGAGGACGATCCGCGGAACCCGGCCACCATCGCCGACAACGTGGGCGACAACGTGGGCGACTGCGCCGGCATGGCGTCGGACCTGTTCGAGTCCTACGAGGTCACCCTGGTGGCGTCGATCATCCTCGGGGTGGCCGCCTTCGACTCCATCGGCCTCAACCCGGCCCTCGGCCTCATCTTCCCCGTCATCGCCAGGGCCATCGGTGTGCTGGCCTCCATCGTGGGCGTGTACGCCGTACGGGCCACGCCCAAGGACCGCTCCGCCATGGCCCCCATCAACCGGGGGTTCCTCACCGCCGGGCTGCTCACCGTGGTCGGCACCTTCGCCGTGGCCCAGTTCTACGTGCACAACCTCAAGGTGGCCTGGGCCGTGGTCATCGGCCTGGTCCTGGCCCAGGTGGTGAGCCGGCTCACCGAGTACTTCACCTCCACCGAAACGGCCCCGGTGCGCGAGATCGCCGAGGCTGCGCGCACCGGCCCCGCCACCACCGTGCTGTCGGGCATCTCCTCGGGCCTCGAGTCCTCGGTGTGGGCCATCGTGGCCATCGCCGGAGCCCTCGGCGTCGCCCTGGCCCTGGGCGAGGGCAACCTGCAGTTCTCGCTCTACCTGGTGGCCCTCACCGGCATGGGCATGCTGGCCACCACCGGCGTGGTGGTGTCGGAGGACACCTTCGGCCCCGTGGCCGACAACGCCGCGGGGATAGCCGAGATGTCGGGCGAGTTCTCGGGCGAGCCCGAGCGCATCATGGTGAGCCTCGACGCCGTGGGCAACACCACCAAGGCCGTCACCAAGGGCTTCGCCATCGGCTCGGCCGTCATCGCCGCCGTGGCCCTGTTCGCCTCCTTCATCGAGACCATCGGCTCCGAGCTCGGGATCACGAAGACCGGCTCCGAGCTGTTCCGCGACCCACTCACCTCCATCAACGTGGCCGACCCCAAGACCTTCATCGGCCTGCTGATCGGCGGGTCGGTGGCGTTCCTGTTCTCCTCGCTCGCCATCCGGGCCGTGGGCCGGACCGCCGCCGTGGTGGTCGAAGAGGTCCGGCGCCAGTTCCGGGAGAAGCGGATCATGGAGGGCATCGACAAGCCCGACCACGGACGGGTCATCGACATCTGCACCACCGCCTCCCTCCGGGAGCTGGCCACCCCTGCGCTTCTGGCGGTGCTGACCCCGGTGATCATCGGCTTCGGGATCAACTACTTCGCCCTGGGTGCGTTCCTCGCCGCCGTCATCCTCACCGGCCAGCTCATGGCCAACTTCTTGTCCAACGCCGGTGGGGCATGGGACAACGCCAAGAAGTACATCGAGGACGGGAACGAGGGCGGCAAGGGCTCCGACGCCCACAAGGCGGCGGTGATCGGCGACACGGTGGGAGACCCGTTCAAGGACACCGCGGGCCCGGCCCTGAACCCGTTGATCAAGGTCATGAACCTGGTGTCGCTGCTCATCCTGCCGGCGGTCATCGAGCTGCAGGACAACGACGCCGTCCGCTTCACCGTGGCCGGCGTGGCCCTGTTGGTTCTGCTGGCCGCCATCGCCTTCTCCAAGCGCTCGCGCCCGGGCCTGGACCAGGGCGCCGCGGCCGACGTAAGCACCGGGGATCCCGTCGACGACTACGACGCCGCATCGGGAGACGGCCCGATCGCAGACGGCCCTGGCCGCGGCTCGGACGGGGACTCCGGCACGCAGGAGGAGCCGGCCGATCCCGCGCCCCAGGTGTCGTCGGGCTGGCCCTCTGGGGAGGGGTAGCGAGCCGGTGCCGCCGCCGAGGTGAGCTCAGTCCTCCGGTCCGGTGAGGCGGAGCCGGCTGAGCCGCCACGTGGCCACGGCCAGGGCCACGGCGGTGATGATGAAGAGGCGGCCGGCCGCCGACCAGCCCGACGGGATGCCCCGCCGCACCAGGTCGGCCGGCACGTCGGCCAGCCCGGTGAAGACGGCTCGCGCCTCCCACGTCGGTGAGAGCTGGGCGATCCCC
>JADDQT010000258.1 GCA_016781225.1 Actinomycetota bacterium | reverse complement strand
ACGACATCCTACCGGCCCGTTGCCCGGAACCAGGCAGATCGGTGCTCATGAGATCGGGCCGGAGTGGGTACAACGGCACAGGAAACACGACGAAACGAACGATCAGGAGGATCGACATGGCCAAGGTGGCATTCCTGCTGGCAGACAAGTTCGAGGACAGCGAGTTCCGGGTACCCTACGACCGCCTCCAGGACGCCGGGCACGAGATCACGGTCATCGGCACCGAGACCGGCAAGGAGGTCGAGGGCAAGCAGGGTGAGGAGACCTTCACCCCCGAGGCCACGCCCGACCAGGTGAACGCCGCCGACTTCGATGCCCTGGTGATCCCTGGCGGCTACGCCCCCGACAAGCTGCGCATGGACGAGGGAGTGGTGAAGTTCGTGAAGGACGTCTTCGCCGGTGAAAAGCCGGTGGCGGCCATCTGCCACGCCGGATGGCTGCTGGCCGAGGCCGATACCGTGAATGGAAGGACCGTGACGTCTTATCCCTCGATCCGCACGGACCTGGTAAACGCCGGTGCCGAGTGGGTGGACGAGGAGGTCGTGGTCGACGGCAACCTCATCACCTCCCGCGGACCTGATGACCTGGACGCCTTCTGCTCGGAGATCCTGAAGGCCCTTTGAGCGACAGTTCCCGGTGCGTTGGAGTCCGGTTCCCGGAATCCGAATGCACCGAGAAGGAGGGCGGGCGGGACGGGGGTGTTAGAACTGGCCTGATGACTGACCAAGTTCCCGAGGCCGATGCCATCGAGCAGGATCTCCCCCCCGGCGGCCCACCACCGTCACAACCTCCCTCCGTTGGCACCGAGGTCCCCGTGGCCGATGCCATCGAGCAGGAGCTGCCGGCGGGGGGACCGGTGTCCGCCGAGCCGGTCCCCGGTGAGCCCACCATCCCCCTCGGGGCTCCTGAGGCGGACGTCATAGAGCAGGCCCAGCCTGGGCCCGTCCTCGAAGACGACGAAGAGCCCCGCTGACCGTGATGGAGATCGGCTATGGCCTCTCCAGCGAGGAGCACTCGCCGCTGGAGCTGGTGAGGAACGCCGTTCGAGCCGAGGAGCTCGGCTTCGCGTTCGCCGGCATCTCGGACCACTTTCATCCGTGGATCAAGGACCAAGGGCACAGCTCCTTCGTCTGGGCGGTGGTGGGTGCCATCGCTCAGGCCACCGAGCGAATACGCCTGGGTACGGGCGTGACCTGTCCGACGGTGCGCACCCATCCGGCCATCGTGGCCCAGGCCGGAGCCACTGCGGCATGCCTCATGCCGGGCCGCTTCTTCCTAGGGGTGGGCAGCGGGGAGGCGCTGAACGAGCACATCCTCGGGGACCGATGGCCGCCGGCCCCCGTCCGCCTGGCCATGCTCGAGGAGGCGGTGCAGGTCATCCGCCTCCTCTGGGAGGGCGGGAGCCAGGACCACTACGGCACTCATTACACCCTCGAGGACGCCACCATCTTCGACCTGCCCGACGAGCGGCCCCCCATCGTGGTGGCGGCCGCCGGTCCCCAGGCCGCCCAACTGGCCAGGCGCATCGGCGACGGCATGTGGTCGGTGGGCCCCGACAGCCAGTCGGTCGACACCTTTGAGCAGGGAGGTGGCGCGGAAAAGCCCCGCTATGCCCAGGCCGTGGTGTGCTGGGCCGACGACGAGGCCGAGGCCCGCCAGACGGCGCACCGGGAGTGGCCCAACGTGGGCGTCACCGGCCAGCTGAAGCAGGACCTGCCGACCCCGGCGCACTTCGAGCAGGCCATCCAAATGGTCACCGAGGAGGACGTGGCCGCCAGCGTGCCCTGCGGCCCGGACGTGGCCCGTCATGTGGAGGCGGTCCATGAGTTCGCCGACGCCGGCTTCACCCACGTCTACCTCCAACAGGTGGGACCGGACCAGGATGGCTTCTTCCGCTTCTGGGAGCGCGAGCTTCAACCCGCGCTCCGACAGGAGGGGCTCATCTGACCACCCGGTGGGCAATCCCACCCCGGTACCATGATCTCGACTCGATCAAGCCAACACCAAGGAGCGCACATGGGTGCATTCGAGGAAGCGAAGGGCAAGCTCAAGGAAGCCGCTGGCGACCTGACCGACAATGCCGACCTCAAGCGTGAGGGCCATGCCCAGTCGGAGAAGGGCGAGGCCGAGCGCGAAGCGACCGAAGCTCGGGCCGAGGCCAGCGCCCGCGAGGCCGAGGCTTCCGCCCGTGAGGCCGAGCAGCGCGGCGCCGAGCACCTGAAGTAGCGGCAGTCACCGGCAAGGCCTGATGGCCCGAGCTCCCCGGCTTCGCCGGGTGGACTGCTCTACCCCGGGCATCACCCGGCGCCGGGCCGGACGGGGGTTCGTGTACCTCCGCGGCGGCGAGCGCATCACCGACCCCGAGGTCATCGAGCGCATCCGCGCCCTCGCCATCCCGCCGGCGTGGACCGACGTGTGGATCTGTCCCCTGCCCACCGGCCACATCCAGGCCGTGGGCACCGACGCCGCCGGGCGCAAGCAGTACCGCTACCACGACGCATGGCGGGTGCGGCGGGACCAGGAGAAGTTCGACCACATGCTGGACTTCGCCCGGGCTCTGCCCGCCCTGCGGGAGGTGCTGGCCGAGCACCTGGCGACCGATGAAATGAGTCGCGAGCGGGTGCTGGCCTGCGCCACCCGCCTGCTCGACATCGGGTTCTTCCGCATCGGAACCGAGGACTACGCCGAGCAGAACCAGAGCTATGGCCTGGCCACCATCCAGAAGCGCCACGTGCGCCTGGCCGACGGGGCGGTGACGTTCGACTACGTGGCCAAGAGCGGCCAGCACCGCCTCCAGGCTTTGGTGGACCCCGACGTCTACGACGTGGTGGCGGCGTTGAAGCGGCGTCGGGGAGGCAGCGCCGAGCTGCTCGCCTACCGCTCGGGGCGACGGTGGGCCGACGTCCGCTCGGCCGACATCAACGCCTACATCAAGGAGGTCACCGGCGACGAGTTCACGGCCAAGGACTTCCGCACCTGGCACGCCACCGTCCTGGCCGCCGTAGCCCTGGCCGTGGCCGTGAAGGCCACCTCGCCCACGGCCCGGAAGCGGGCCGTGACCCGGGCGTACAAGGAGGTGGCCGGCTATCTGGGCAACACGCCGGCAGTGAGCCGGTCGTCGTACGTGGACCCGAGGGTGGTGGACCGCTACCAGGCCGGAGCCACGATCGACATGGAGTTCACCCGCCTCGGCGAGGACGTGCCTCTGGGCCAGCTCCCCTTCCACGGACCGGTGGAGCAGGCCGTCGTGGAGCTGCTGGAGGACGCCGACGACGCCGTGCGGGTGGCCTAAGAGCGCCGCTCAGCCTGGCTCCGTTGCCGGCAGCGCTCCGTAAACCACAACCCCCACGCCGTCACATTCCGCGGCGATGGGGTCTCGCCGGCGGCG
>JADDQT010000257.1 GCA_016781225.1 Actinomycetota bacterium | reverse complement strand
CACGGCGCTCGCCGCCGCGGCCGGCCTCCTGGCCGAGCCCGACCAAGCTGAGCCGGGCGACGATTGACGCCTCCTCTCCGCGGTTGCCTGGTTCGTGGGGGGCGCCGGGCTGTTCTAAGATGGCGGTACCCGCTGTCCGGCGGGCAACTGGAGGATTCCAACCAGTGGCGAAGCGCGACCTAGCGGCCCCCGAAGAAGACCTTGTCCGGCTGTACCTGAGCGACATCGGCCAGCACCCGCTGTTGTCGAAGGAGGACGAGGCCACCCTCGCCGAGCAGCGCCTGGTCGGCATCGAGGCGCGCGAGGAGCTCAGCCGCAGCAAGCCGTCGCCCTCTCGCAAGCGCGAGCTGCGGCGCCTCGTCCAGCAGGGTGAGGCCGCAGAGCTCCGCTTCGTCCAGTCCAACCTGCGCCTCGTCGTCTCCATCGCCAAGAGGTACCAGGGCTCGGGGGTGCCGCTGCTCGACCTCGTCCAGGAAGGCAACCTCGGCTTGATGCATGCCGTCGAGAAGTTCGACCATCGCAAGGGCTTCAAGTTCTCGACGTACGCCACCTGGTGGATCCGCCAGTCCATAACCCGCGGCATCGCCAACACGGGGCGCAGCATCCGCCTGCCGGTGCAGGCAGGGGACACGGTCAAGCAGCTCCAGCGCACCCGGGCGGAGCTGGAGGACAGCTTGGGTCGTGGCCCCACGACCGCGGAGATCGCCGCCGCCATGGAGGAGCCCGTCGACAAGGTGCGCACTCTGTTGTTCCACCTGTCGGAGCCGCTGTCGCTGTCGGCGCCGCTGCGCGAGGACTCCGACGCCGAGCTCGGAGACACCGTCGGCGACCAGTCGGCCGTCTCGCCCGAGGAGGCCATGCTCGAGGCGTCACTCGCCGACGAGGTCGAGCACGTGCTCGCTCCGCTCGACGACCGTGAGCGCACCATTCTCCGCCTGCGCTACGGGCTGGGAGGGGGGGAGCCCCGGACGCTCGAAGACGTCGGGGAGCACTTCCTCCTCACCCGGGAGCGGATCCGCCAGATCGAGGCGAAGGCCATGTCGAAGCTGCGGCATCCCTCCGCCGACGTCGCCTTCAGTTCCTGCTGAAGCGGGGCGACCTCAGTCGAAGGGGCTGTCCGGGCGCTCCTGGATGACGCCGTCGACGTAGAGATCCACCTTCTCGTTGAAGAAGCAGGCCAGCCCGGCGATCTTCGCGCTCTCCAAAGCGGGCGTCGGGTAGGTCCACACGACGTCCTCGAACACCGCTTCTCCCGTGCTCACCGACCAGTACTCGGCGGTGCCCTTGTACGGGCAGCGGGTGATGGTGGTCGAGGGGAGCAGGAGGTCCATGCGCAGGTCCACCCGGGGCAGGTAGTAGCGGGTGGGCAGACCGGTCTCGAACAGGAGACGGGGCTGGCGGGAGGAGGCCACCTTCACGCCGCCGAGCACGACCTCCACGCAGCGGGAGCTAGCCAGAACGTCCACCCGGACATAGGGGCTCCGGGGGTGGACGTACACCTGCTCGTCCTCTTCGAACCAGGCGTCCATGGCCTCCCAGTCGAACCGGATCAGGTCTCGTATCTCTGCCACGGGCGAGTCGGGGAAGTTCCAGGCGGCGGCCTTCGCCGTCCGCCCGCCGCCGGTCACGTCGAAGAAGGTGGCTTTGCCCAGTGTTTCGGAGGCCCGCCCGCGGCCACTCGGTGACAGGAGCTGCATGTTCACGTCGGCGCGCCGGAAGTAGTACGCGGGGTACGGGCGGCCCTCCCACACCAGCTTGGGCCGGGTGGTGTCGGCGATCAGCCGGCCGCCGAAGTAGGTACGCACCCGCTTGGGTCCGTCCTCCACCGGCAGCGGGATCTCGGTTCGCTCCATGTGCAGCAGACGTTAGGACGGGTCGGGCGTGCGTTATGGTCCCGGGACCGTAACGGCACCGCAAGGGGGGCACATGACCAACACGATCCGGGAAGCGATCAGAGTACTTAGTCGGGCCGGCTGGACCAAGGATGCGTTCACCGACGACTCCGGCCGCCACTGCATACAAGGAGCGCTGTACGAGTCCTATGGGCTTCGGCCCTTCGACGGGCGCCACATCGGGGTGCCGTTGACCGGACAGATGGCGGACGACGTCCGGCTCGTGAACGAGGTCGTCGCGGCCGAGTTCCCCGAGCGCGCCGGTGGCGTGGGCGTCTCGCGTTTCAACGACCATCCCCAGACCACCGTGGACGACGTCGTCCGAGTGATGGAGAAGGCGGCTGTCCGCAAGGACGAGCGGATTTGAACCTGTATCCGAAGGCTCTCTCATGACGGCATTCGGCTACACGCTCATGACCGAGCAACGGAATCCGCACGAGCTCGTGCGGGAGGCGCAGCTGGCCGAGGAGGCGGGCTTCGACTTCGCCGTCATGTCGGATCACTTCCACCCCTGGCTCGAGTCGCAGGGCAACAGCCCCTTCGCGTGGAGCGTGCTCGGCGCTGTGGCCGACCGCACGGAGCACATCGGACTGATGACCGCGGTCACCTGTCCCACCATCCGCTATCACCCGGCCATGGTCGCCCAGGCCGCGGCAACGGTAGCGGTCATGTCCGGCGGACGATTCAGCCTGGGTCTCGGCTCCGGGGAGAACCTCAACGAGCACGTCGTGGGCCGGGGTTGGCCGCCCGCCGACATCCGGTTGGACATGCTGCGAGAGGCCGTCGAGATCATCCACCTGCTCTGGGGCGGCGGCACGCAGCGCTACCGGGGCCGGCATTTCAGGGTCGACGACGCCTGTCTCTACACCCTTCCCGAAGCACCTCCGAAGATCTGTCTGGCGGTGAGCGGAGGCCTCTCGACGACGCTGGCGGCCGAGAAGGCTGACGGCATCATCGCCATAGAACCCCAAGCCGAGCTCGTGTCCAAGTACACGGAGGCCGGCGGCGATGGTCCCAGGTATGGACAGATCCCGGTCTGCTGGGCCGAGGACGAGGCATCGGCCCGCGCCACGGCACGCGAGCTCTGGCGCTTCGGGGTGCCGGGCTGGCCGGTGATGTCGGAGTTGCCGAGCCCGTCGAACTTCGAGGCGGCGACGGCCGGAGTGACCGAGGACGAAGTGGCCGAGATGGTCCCCTGCGGCCCCGACCCCGAACGGCACGTGGCCGCGGTTGGCCAGTTCGTGGAGGCCGGCTTCGACCACGTGGCGCTCGTGCAGTGCGGGGACGACCAGGAGGGATTTCTCCGCTTCTGGCAGGAGGATCTGCGCCCCAGGCTGGGCTAGCGACGCTGCAAGGGTTGCCGCGCCCTGGAGCCACGCTACTTACCGAAGGGGTTGCTCAGAACCCGTAGGGCGAGGACGAGGACGACGCCCCAGAGAAGGAACCAGATCGCCGCGCCCACCAGAACCCCGATCAGACAGCCCTGAGGCCACTCCCGATCACCCCGCTGTGCGTCCTGGAGGGGCGTACGGCTTCCGGCGGCGCGCGGCATG
>JADDQT010000256.1 GCA_016781225.1 Actinomycetota bacterium | reverse complement strand
GCGCCTCAGGTGGCCGCCTACGAGGGGCTAGCGAAACGCGAAGCCGCTGGTGAGAAAAGTACGCCTGCGTTCAGCGCGGGACTTGCTACCCCGCACTCACGAGCCGTTTACCCCAACCCCCCAACCCCCCGGTCCACCTCTTCCACTCCGGTCAACTGGTAGCCTCTCGGCTCATGTGATCCACGCCCGGAGGTGTCCCGGACGGGGGAGGCAAGTCGTCCGGGAGGTTGGGCGTTGGCATCCTCGAAGCACAGTGAAGAAGTAAAGATCCCGCTGGGCTATCCGGCCTCGATCATCTACCTTGACGAGAGCGGCTCGAAGGCGAGCGCTAGTCGCTTCTTCGTCATCTCGGCCGTCAAGGTACGTCAGCATGGCCGGCTCTTTCGGGCCATCCGAGCAGTACGTGACCGGAACGACTTCAAGGGCGAGTTCCACTTCAGCCAGATCACTCGCGGGACCCTTTGCGCTTACTACGACCTCGTTGATGAGATCGAAGCCTCGGACGCACATATCGCCGCATGCGTGGTCAACCGAGATGTGTTCGACCCCTTCAAGGGACGACGACCCATGTGGCGGGTCCATGCCGAGGTAGCGGCTCAACTTCTCGTGGGTTGTATCAACCGGCGGGAGATCGTCACGGTTCTTCTCGACGGCATCTCCACCCCCCAGGGTGTCTCTCTTGAGGATGCAGTTCAGGGCAGGGTCAATAAGCGTCTGGGGAGTACGGCCGTGGTGAACGCCGCATGCCTCGACTCGCGCTCCAGCGATGGCCTCCAGGTCGCCGATCTCGTCGCAGGTGCGATTGCTTTCGAACGTCGCCGGTTGATCGGTGAGAGTGGCAACCCGAACTCCAACAAGGCGAAGGTCACGAGTCGTCTCAAGGCGGCCCTTGGTGGGGTGGACTTCACTGACGGCCGAACCCCCCGGGTGAACATCGCGACCTACCAGGCCCCGAAGCGGCACCAGTCCTCGCCACTGCGAGTGGTCGACTCGCGAAAGGTGGTCTAGACCCGGTCCCTCGCGCCGATATATGCTGTAGAGCGCGGTCTGAGCCTCCGGCTCACAGCTGCGCCGCTCGGCCTGAGCCACCGGCTCACAGCTGAGGACAGGGGTAGGCGAGGGTAAGCCTGCACTGAAACGCAAAACGTGGAGCGCCCCGGACTTACCCTCCGGGGCGCTCACGCGTACGAGCGTCCGAGTCGCTTTGAACGGAGGTTGGTCCACTCACGACCGATTGGCAGAAGGGCTTTCTGTCACACCCCAGCGGTAAAATGCCTGGTCAGAGGGTATAAATGACCCCCGCACCGCTGGAACGGCCGGGGGTCTGGACCAAGGAGATGACCCTCCATGGCCGGACGGACGGTACCACGGCGTCGTGACGCAGAAGGGCTCTCCGGGCTGCTCGATAGCCCGGAAGTGGCCTCTCTCATCACCGAATTGCAAGCGACCCGATGGACGGGCCGTCCCGGCTACCCCATCCGTGCCATGGTGGGCATGGCACTGGCGAAGTCGCTCTACGCCCTGCCGACTTGGACGCGAACAGTGGCGCTCGTGAGGGAGCACGTCGCCCTCCAGGCCGCCCTCGGTTGTGCCGACGTGGCCGCCGTGCCGAGCGTGTACGCCTGCTACCGCTTCACCGTGAAGCGCACAACTTCAAGCCTCTGCTCGACGCCTGCATCGCCCAGGTGCTCGATGGCCTCCGGGCCGAGCTTCCCGAGTTCGGGAGTGACCTGGCCATCGACGGCTCGGACCTGTCCGCCTACGCCAACGGGCACCGAACCATCAGCAAGGACGGTCCGGTCCGCATCGGGTACAGCGACGAGGACGCCTCCTGGGGCCACCGCTCGGCTATCTCGACCCGCAAGGGTGGGGGCTACTACGGCTTCAAGCTTCACGCCGCCGTCTGCACGGCCACGGACCTGCGTCGCCTGGGACGTTGACACGGCCTCGATCAGCGAGAGCGTCGTCGCCACGGACCTGCTCGACATTGCGCTCGACCGTGGGTTCCGCCCGAGCACTTGTGCGCTCGACAAGGGCTACGACATGTCCCGCATCTACGACGGGTGCGAGCAGAGAGGTGTCCACCCCATCATCCCCTTGAAGGAGACGCCCGGAGTGAAGGCCGGGAACCATCTGCCCCTGTCGTGCGAGCACGGTGGATGGACCTTCGGCGGCTCCGACGCCAAGCGGGGCGCGGCCAAGTACCGGTGCCCGTACGGCGAGTGCTCCCCGGCCAGCGTTTGGATCAAGGCTGACCGGCTGCACGCCCTCGTCCCTCGGGAGTCGGCCCGATGGAAGAGGCTCTACCGGCGTCGTGTCAGTGTCGAGCGTGAGTTCGGGCGGCTGAAGCACGAGTGGGGCTTGCTGCCCCTGCGGGTGCGCGGGGTGGAGCGGGTGCGGCTCCACGTCGACCTCACCATCCTTTCCGGCTGGCCGTGGCGCTCGCCAAGGCCCGAGCCGTTCCCTTGGCTGCTTAGCTCTTACCCCGGAGCACAGTACCCGCAGGTAGAAGCGGAGAACTCAGTTGCGGTAGCCGCTCCCAGCGCAAGGTCGAAGCGATCGAACGGTCCTAACCAGCGTCCGGCGTGGCTATCGACGGCGTTGTGGGTGCCCTGACCTTCATTGCAGTGGGGACAGTCACCCCGATGGACCCGCGCGTACTTGTGAACCCAGTTCTCGTAGGCCCAGAACGCACCGATTCAGGCTAGCGAGGGCTTTCGCTAGCCGTTTCGCTCGCCCCTCCTACCGATGCGACACACCACAACCTGTAGGATCTCCTGCTTATGTATGCGGTCATTGCCACTGGGGGGAAGCAGCATCGGGTTGCCGAGGGTGAGCGGCTCGACGTCGAGCGCCTCACTCCCGACGGGGACGAGCTGAGCTTCACGCCCGTGATGGTCGTGGACGGCGAGGACGTGGTCACCGGTGAGGGCCTGTCCGGAGCCCGGGTCACCGCCCGGGTCGTGGGCGAGGCCAAGGGGCCCAAGATCCGGGGCTTCACCTACCGGCCCAAGGCTCGCACCCGCCGCCGGTGGGGGCACCGACAGAAGTACACGACCATCGAGGTCACCGGCATCAGCCGGTCCTAGAGCCGGGGCAGAAGGAGAGAGCGATGTCCAAGACCAAAGGCGGCGGCTCCACCCGCAACGGGCGGGATTCGGCTGCCCAGCGGCTCGGGGTGAAGGTGTTCGACGGGACGGCCGTGCGGTCCGGCGCCATCATCGTGCGCCAGCGCGGTACCCGATTCCACCCTGGCGACAACGTCGGTCGGGGCAAGGACGACACCCTGTTCGCCACCACCGACGGCAAGGTCAAGTTCGGGTTCCGCAAGGGCCGAAAGCTCGTCGACATCGTCGTCGACTAGCTCTCGCGCTCCTATCCTCGGGCCCGTGGCCGGGTTCGTGGACGAGGCGCAACTGCACGTAAAGGGCGGTGACGGGGGCGCC
>JADDQT010000045.1 GCA_016781225.1 Actinomycetota bacterium | reverse complement strand
GATGGCCGCCTGACCCGGTGGCCGCAGGAGGCCGGTGGTGCGATCACATCGAGCCGGCCACGGCTCTGGTCGAGTGCAATGGGGAGCGACACCGTGTCACCTGGCGAAGGGGCAAGGTCGTGCTCGAGGACCACGACCTGAGGGCGGAGACGGCGATGCTGGCCTTCGGCGGCAAGCCGTTCCCGTGCCTTGGCGTGCTGCGCCGCTGGCGGGACATGCACACCTGGGCCATGTCCGGTGAGCTCTTCCGGACCATGTCCACCCGTCTCGGTCCCGAGGTGGTGCTTCCCGGATCGCTGGCGCCGCTGCACGAGTTGGGCCTGATGCTCACGTGGGAACGGTCGTGGCGGCGCCTGTCGTACTACGGCGAATACGAGAGCCTGCTCCTCGAGCAGCTGCGAAGACGAGCCCTTCCTCCTTTCCGGGAGCACTTGGGGCGCTGGCGGAGGCGCACCGGGGCTCGCATGCTCTCCTCGGTGGAGGTGGAGGTCCTCCGCCCCAGGCGGGCACCCTCAGTCGTGGGGACGATGGACTCGGTGAGGGTCAGGGCGACGGCGGCCGTCGGGGTCTCGTGGGTGCTCCGGGTCTGGGCCCGGGGGCTGGCACTGGTGGATGATGCCTTCGTGCTCGACGTCGACGACGACGTCGATGACGATGGGCGGGGCGGCACCGCGGTGTACGTGCGAGCGGTGCGCTGGGAGGAGGGGCGGAGCGGAAGCTGGTCGCCCCGCGTCCTTCGTGCACGGGTCGTCAAAGGCGAAGGCGACGACCGCTCCCTGGCCTGGATCGAACCGGCCTGAGCGCGGCTGCCCGGTAACCGGGCCGCCGCCGGAGACGCCCTGAGACAAGGCGGATCGGGCGAGTGGCGGTGGCCTAAGATCGTTGCGCCCACTCCGTCGAAAGGACGATGGTGCCTGCATCGATACGTAGGAAACCGAGCGGGGAGGGACCGTCTCCCGAGGACCTCGAGCGAGAAGCCGCCCGAGACCTGGCGCGGGCCGGTGGCAGGCCCCCTGGCCCGCCTTCCTCGGCCGGTGGATGGTCCCCACCGGCGTTCGGGGAACCGGCGTTCGCCGACGACCCAGGTCCGGCCGAAAGCTACGACGAGGACGACTTGGTCGACGACGAAGAGGGCGGCGACGAAGACGAGGACGACGACGGGGCGGTCACCGAGCTGGCCCTCAACTGGCTTGCCGGCCAGGAGCGCCGCGGGCCGAAGAGGGCGGCCGAGGACATGGTCATACGAGTGGATCCCTCCTCGGCGACCGCCGCCCGCGACCGCGCCCTGCAGGCCCACCTGGAACGCCAGCAGATGCTCAAGAAGGCGCAGGTCACGGCTCCTTGGGCCCAGCGGCCTCTCACCGTGGGAAAGCCCTTCTCCACGAAGAAGCACCCCCTCCCGAAGAAGGCCAAGAAGAAGAAGGCAGCGGCAAAGAAAGCGGTGGCCAAGCGTGCGGCGCCCGTGGTCGACGCCGAGAGCCTGCCCTTCGAGGACTACGAACGTCTCACCGCGGCCCAGATCCTGTCGTCGCTCGATGACCTCGATGACGACGATCTGGACCTGGTGGCGGAATACGAGGAGCAACACCAGAACCGAGCCGAGATCCTCGACGCCATCGATGACCTGTTCGAGGAACCGGCCGCGCCTCCGGCCAAGAAGGCCGTGGCCAAGAAGAGTCCGCCGGCAAAGAAGGCCGTAGCCAAGAAGAAGGCGGTAGCCAAGAAGGCGGCTGCGGCCAAGAAGACCGAGGCCGCGGTGCCCGTGGCGTCGGCGGATGACGACCTGCCCATCGAGGACTACGACCGGCTCAGCGCGGCCCAGATCCTCATGGTGCTCGACGACCTGGACGACGATGACCTCGACCTGGTGGCCGAGTACGAGGCGCAGCACCAGAACCGCGCCGAGATACTCGATGCCATCGACGATCTGTTCGAGGAACCGTCGCCTCCTCCGCTCAAGAGGACCTTCGTCAAGAAGGCCCCGGCGAAGAAAGCTGCGGCCAAGAAGGCGGGCCCGAGCAAGGCCACGGCCGAGAAGGCACCGGTCAAGAAGGCACCGGCCAAGCCGGCTGCCGTCAAGAAGGCACCGGTCAAGCCGGCTGCGGTCAAGAAGGCTGCGGTCAAGAAGGCTGCGGTCAAGAAGGGCGGCGCGAAGGCTGTGGCCAAGAGCTCTCCGGCCAAGAAGTCGACGGCGAGGAAGGTGGTCAACACCGCCGTCAAGAACGCCGTCAAGAGGGCGGGCCGGAGCTAGGCCGCTCCCCGGTCGGTGGACAAACCCGCCGACGGAGTGGCGGGACTCAGGCCTGCCTGGCTCGGATCAGGCTGAGCGAGCCGCCGGCCCGGAACCACTCGATGTGCTCCGGCGAAAGGCTGTGGGTGCACTCGAAGTCGACGGTCGAGCCGTCGGCTTTGACGATCTGCCCCCGCACCGGAGCGTCGGGCGCCAGGCCGGCCAGGGCGAGCAAGGAGATGCGGTCGCCGGCCTCCACCTGGTCGTAGGTGTCGGGGTCGGTGAACCTGAGCGGCAGAACGCCCTGCTTCTTGAGGTTGGTCTCGTGGATGCGTGCGAAGGAGCGCGCCAGGATGGCCTTGGCGCCCATGAACCGCGGCTCCATGGCCGCGTGCTCGCGCGACGATCCTTCGCCATAGTTCTCGTCGCCCACCGCGACCCACGCCATGCTGGCCTCCCGGTAGTGCCGGGCCACGTCGGGCAGCGGCTCGGTCGCGTCGTGGACGAGGCAGTGGGCGGTGCCGACCTCCTCGGTGAAGGCGTTCAGGGCGCCGAGGAAGAGGTTCCGGGAGATGTTGTCCAGGTGGCCACGGTACTTGAGCCACGGTCCGGCGGCGGAGATGTGGTCTGTGGTGCACTTCCCCCTGGCCTTCAGCAGGACGGGAAGATCGAGGAAGTCCTCGCCGTCCCAGGCCGAGAAGGGCTCGAGCAGCTGGAGACGTTCGCTGTCCGGCCGGACCACGACCTCTACCGCCGACCCGTCCTCGGGCGGAGCCAGGAAGCCGGCCTCGCCCGGCTCGAACCCCCGTGCGGGCAGCTCCTCGCCCGACGGCGGCTCGAGGCCCACACCGGTTGCTTCCCCATTGCCGTTCACCTGGTCGGTGAGCGGGTTGAAGTCGAGGGTCCCGGCCAGGGCATAGGCCACCACGGTCTCGGGGGAGCCGATGAACGAGAGGGTGGCCTCGTTGCCGTCGTTGCGCTTGGGGAAGTTCCGGTTGTACGAGCTGAGGATGGAGTTGACCTGGCCTGGCGTCACGTCGTCGCGCTTCCACTGTCCGATGCAGGGGCCACAGGCGTTGGCCAACACGGTCGCACCGATCCCCTCGAGGTCGGCGAGCAAGCCGTCGCGCTCGATGGTGGCCCGGACCCGCTCGGAGCCGGGGGTGACGAGGAGCGGCACCTTGGACCGCAGGCCGAGGGCTGCGGCCTGGCGGGCGACGGCGGCGGCGCGTGTGATGTCCTCGTAGGAGGAGTTGGTGCACGAGCCCACCAGGCAGCTCGTGAGCTCCACAGGCCAGCCGTTGGCCCGGGCGTCGTCTCCCATCCGCGACGTGGGTCTCGCGAGGTCGGGGGTGTGAGGACCGACGATGTGCGGCTCCAGGGAGTCGAGGTCTATCTCCACGACCTGGTCGAAGTAGCGCTCGGGATCCTCGTCGACCTCGGGGTCGGCCCGCAGGTGCTCCCTCACGGCGGATGCCCGCTCAGCGTGCTCTGCCCTGTTGGTTGCGGCTAGGTAGCGGGCAGAGGCGTCGTCGTAGGGGAACAGGGAGGTCGTGGCGCCGACCTCGGCGCCCATGTTGCACACCGTGGCCTTGCCGGTGGCGCTGATGGTGGCGGTACCGGGGCCGAAGTACTCGACGATGGCGCCGGTCCCACCCCTTACCGTCAGGAGCTCCGCCACCTTCAAGATGACGTCCTTGGGCGCGGTCCACCCCGACAGCGAGCCGGTGAGGCGGATGCCGATGAGCTTGGGCCATCGGAGCCCGAACGTGTCGCCCACCATGACGTCCACGGCGTCGGCGCCGCCCACACCCACGGCCACCATTGCCATTCCGCCGGCGTTGGGCGTGTGCGAGTCGGTGCCGATCAGCATGCCGCCAGGGAAGGCGTACTGCTCCAGCACGACCTGGTGGATGATCCCCGAGCCCGGCTGCCAGAAGCCGATGCAGTACTTGGCGGCCACCGACCGGAGGAAGTCGTACACCTCCTTGTTGGACTCCACCGCGGCAGCCAGGTCCGACCTGGCGTCTATGTGGGCCTGGATGAGGTGGTCGCAGTGCACCGTGGTGGGCACGGCAACCTGGGCCAGGCCGGCGGTCATGAACTGGAGCAGCGCCATCTGGGCGGTGGCGTCCTGCATGGCCACCCGGTCGGGACGCAGCTCGGTGTAGGACCGTCCCCGTTCCAGGGGCGCGGTCTCGGGATCGGCAACGTGGTTGAAGAGGATCTTCTCCGACAGGGTAAGAGGGCGACCGAGACGGCGACGGGCGAGGCTCATTCGCTCGGGGAGCCGGGCGTACACCTCCTCCAGGAGGGCGATGGGGGTGGTTGCGGTCACGGCCATCGGCGCTTCTGACCCTCGTACTACTAGGTGGAGGCGCCGACCCGGCCGGCGCTGTGGGCCTCGATCCGTTGCACTCGCCCGATCGGTGCCACTCGCCAGACGTGCTCCAGGGCGCTGGCCCAGTTGTCCAGGATGGCCTTGGCGTTCGCTGACCCAGTGAGCTCGAGATGGCGCTCGACGAGCCAGCGGAGCTGTTCCAAGTGCTCGGCGGCCGGGAGCTGGGCGACCACCAGTGCGGTGTTGAGCCTGGTCGTGAGCAGGGCCGCGGGGTCATAGACGTAGGCCTCGCCGCCGGTCATGCCGGCGCCGATGTTGTACCCCACCGGTCCGAGCACGACCACGGTGCCACCGGTCATGTACTCGCAAAGGTGGTCCCCGGCCCCCTCGACCACGGCCACGGCACCGGAGTTGCGAACACCGAACCGCTCGCCCACGCTGCCGCCCACGAACAGGTCGCCGCCGGTCGCCCCGTAGAGGCAGGTGTTGCCGGCGAGCACGGGGTCGCCGGCGTCGTCGGCGGGCGGGCGGATGACGATGCGCCCACCGCCCATGCCCTTGCCCACGTAGTCGTTGGCCTCACCCACTAGGTGGAGCTCGATGCCGTGGGTGAGGAAGGCGCCGAAGCTCTGACCGGCTGACCCTTCGAGGTGGACGACGGCCGTGCCACGGGGCGACCGCTCGCCCCATTCGAGGGCGATGGCGCCCCCGAGCGCAGCGCCAACCGTGCGATCCCGGTTGGTGATCGGGTAGCGCAGCTCCAGTTCGTCGCCGTCCCACACGGCATGGAAGGCGTCGGCTTCGATGGCGTCGCCGAGGCCGGAGCGGGGGCGTTGGATGGGAACCTTGGCCACGAACCGGCGGGATGCGGCGTGGTCTTCGGGCGGGGTGATGATGGGGGTGAGGTCCACGGAGTCCACCCGTGGATCGCCCGTCCGGCGTTGGCGGAGACACTCGACCCGGCCGATGGCCTCGTCCATAGTCCGCATGCCGAGCGAGGCCAGCAGCCGGCGAGCCTCACCGGCCACGAACAGCAGGTAGGCGGCGACGCCCTCGGGTGTGCCGGTGAACTTGGCCCGAAGGTTGGGACGTTGGGTGGCGATCCCGGTGGAGCAGGTGTCGCGGTGGCAGGCCCGGAGCATGATGCAGCCCTCGGCGATCATGGCCGCGGTGCCGAAGGAGTACTCGTCGGCGCCGAGCAGAGCGGCCATCACCACGTCACGGCCGGTCATGAGGTTGCCGTCCACACGCAGGCGGGCCCGGTCGCGCAGCCCGTTGGCGATCAGCTCACCCTGCGCGTCGGCCAGCCCCAGCTCCCACGGCATGCCGGCGTGCTTGATGGAGGACAGGGGCGAGGCGCCGGTGCCACCGTTGGCGCCCGAGATCTGGACGACCTCGGCGAGGGCCTTGACCACACCGGCCGCCACGGTGCCCACGCCCTCCTCCGCCACGAGCTTCACCGACACCTCGGCATAGCGGTTCACCTGCTTCAGGTCGAAGATGAGCTGGGCCAGGTCCTCGATCGAGTAGATGTCGTGGTGCGGGGGCGGAGAGATCAGGGTGACGTTGGGCTGGGTATGCCGCAGGAGCGCGATCTCGTCACTGACCTTGTGGCCCGGGAGCTGGCCCCCCTCACCCGGCTTTGAGCCCTGGGCGACCTTGATCTGCAGCTCGTCGGCGTAGGCGCAGTACTGGGGGGTGACGCCGAAGCGCCCGGAGGCGATCTGCTTGATGCGGCTGTTCTTGTCTCCCTTGGGAAGGCCCCGGGTGTGGAAGCGGTACTCGGCTTCGCCACCCTCGCCGCAGTTGGACCTGCCGCCGATGAGGTTCATGGCCTCGGCCAGGGTCTCGTGGGCCTCGGCCGACAGCGAGCCGTGCGACATGGCGCCGGTGGAGAAGCGCCTGGTGATCTCCGTGGCTGGCTCCACCTCGTCCAGCGGGACTGGCTCGGCCAGCGGGACGAGCTCGAGCAGGTCCCGCAGCTCGGTGGGCACCCGGTCGTTCACCAGGGAGGCGAACTGCTCGTAGAGGTCCTCGTTGTCGGCCCTGAGCGCCCGCTGGAGGAGATGGGCGGCGTTCATGTTGTTGAGCGCGTCCACCACCTCCTTGTTGTGGGCGTGATACTCGCCGCCGCGCTTGAGGCTCCTGTAGTACCCGGGGTTGGGCATGCGCCCGGCTTCCTCGGCCGGCGGCCACCCGGCTTCGGCGTGGCGGGCCAGCACGTCCTCCCCGAGGGCGTCCCAGCCGATGCCCCCGACCGTGGACGTGGTGCCCGTGAAGCACACGTCGACCACCTCGTGGCCCAGACCCACGACCTCGAAGATCTGTGCCCCCCGGTAGGAGTCGACGGTGGAGATGCCCATCTTCGAGAGGATCTTGAGCACGCCGTCCTCGACCGCCGCGTGGTAGCGCTCCTGGGCCTCGGTGCTCAACAGGTCCGAGTCCTCCGACGCGTCGGCGTCGGCCGCCACCGTGAGGAGGGCCAGTCGGGGGCATATGGCGTCGGCGCCATAGCCGAGCAGGCACGCCATGTGGTGCACGTCGCGGGCGTCGTCGGCCACCACCACCAGGCTGGTATGGGAGCGCAGGCCTCTGGCGATCAGGCGCTGGTGAACGGCGCCGACTGCCAGCAACGACGGCACCGGGGCACGGTCGGCGGACACGCGCCCGTCGTCGACGACGATGACGCCGGAGCCCTTGGTGACGTGGGACTCGGCCTCGTCGCACAGGCGGAGCACCGCGGCCCGCAGGCCTCCGGGGCCGTCCGTCACGGCGAAGTCGGCTCGGAGGCGGACGGGGGAGAACTCGGCGCGCTCGCTGGCCAGGTCGTGCACGGCGGAGGGGTAGAGGAAGAAGGACTCGAGCTCGATCTGGTGGGCCGCGTCCGGGCCGTCGGTGAGAAGCGGACGGCGAGGCCCGATCAGGGTGCGCAGGCTCATGACCAGCCGCTCCCTCAGGTGGTCGATGGCGGGATTGGTGACCTGGGCGAAGCGCTGCTTCAAGTAATGGTGCAACGGACGCGGGCGTCCGGCCCAGTTGGGCAGGGGAGTGTCGTCGCCCATCGAGAAGGTGGGCTCCTTGGCCTCGCTGGCCATGGGCTTCAGCACCATGCGCAGCTCCTCCACGGTGTAGCCGTGGGTCACCTGGCGCCGGGTCAGCTCATTCTCTGCGTTCGTCTCCTGCACCGGCCGGCCGAGGTTGCCGCGCCGCAACCCGTCGGCGGCCCAGATGCCGTACAGGGCATGGCCCGCCAGCTCTTGCTTGCATTGAGCGTCGAGCATCACGCCCCGGCCAGGGTCGACGAAGAGCATCTGGCCCGGGCCCAGGCGGCCCCGCCGGACGCGGCCGTGGCCGCTGACGTCGATGGCTCCGGCCTCCGAGCAGCAGGCCACCAGACCGTCATCGCATATGGCGAAGCGGAGGGGCCGCAGGCCGTTGCGATCGAGAGACGCCCCCACTCCCCGGCCGTCGGTGAACACGAGGCCGGCCGGCCCGTCCCACGGCTCCACCAGGCAGGCGTGGTAGCGGTAGAAGCCCCGCACTGCCGGCTCCAGGTCCCGAGCGCCCTCCCATGCCTCGGGAACGAGCATGGCCACGGCATGTCGGATGTCCCGTCCGCCCTGGACCAGCAGCTCCACGGCCGAGTCGATCTGGCCCGAGTCCGAGTCGTCGGCGTCCAGCACCGGCCGGAAGAGCTCCTCGGGACCGAGACCCACCTCTACGGTGCCCAGCTTGGCCCGCGCCTTCATGCGGTTGAAGTTGCCGCCGATGGCGTTGATCTCGCCGTTGTGGCAGAGGGTCCTGAAGGGCTGGGCCCGCTCCCACGACGGAGCGGTGTTGGTCGAGAAACGCTGGTGGAACACGGCGAAGTTGGCCTCGAAGCGCTCGTCGGCCAGGTCCAGGAAGTAGCGCGACAGGAGGTCGGCCGCCACCAGGCCCTTGTAGAGCACGGTGCGGAACGAGCAACTGGCCACGTAGGTGCCGGCCACGGCGGTGGTCACTCGGCGGCGCAGGCGGTAGGCCGCTCGCTCGGGGTCCCCCTCCCCGTTCCACGCCAGGATGGCCTGGACGATCTGCGGCCGGCTGCGACGCGCCACCTCCCCGATCTGGTCCTCGTCGGTGGGTGGCGTCCGCCAGTCGAGGACCTCGATGCCCTCGGCGGTGGCAGCGGCTTCGACCGCGGCCCGGGGGTCGTCACCTCGAACGAAGAGCACGGCGACGCCATTGCCCTCTCCGAAGAGCATCGGCGGTATGGGCGTGAGCAGGCCCGAGCCGTCAGCCGTCTTGGTGTCGGCGGCCAGGGCACCGCGGTGGATGACGCAGGCCAGGCCCTTGAGGGCGGTGGCCACCACGGCACGGGACGATCGTCCTTGGGCGTCGGCGACGAAGCCGATCCCGCATGCATCACGCTCGGGCCGCATGTTCGGACCTTTCACGAAAGTGGGCTCTGTTGCTTGGAGCAGCCAGGGACCTCATCGCTGAGAGGAGGCGCCATTGCCCACGCCCCGTGCTGTGGGCGGGGAGTGTACATCGGACGTCAGGGCCCCGCCGCTGTCACACCCCCCCGCTGTACTTGAGCTGTGCCGACTGCCCCGCCCCAGGATCTCCGGTTATCTGGTTCCGGAAATCGGAACCAGTTAACCGGAGAAGCGCCGGACGCCGCCCTGAACCGCCTGGCAGGCCGCCAGCACGGCGTCTTCGGCCACGCCCAGGCCCAGGAGGCAGGTGTGCACCAGAGCCTGTTGAACCGCCGACTGGCCTCGGCGCGGTTCGAACGCGTCGAGCCAGGCGTCTACCGGGTGCCGGGCTATCCGCGGTCATTCCCGCAACGACTCATGGTTGCCGTCCTGGGTGCCGGTACGTACTCAGCGGCCTCCCACAGAGCGGCAGCGGCGCTGCTCAGGCTTGACGGGGTCGACGAGGGGGTCATCGAGGTGTCAGTACCGCCCGATCGACGTTACCGACGAGCGGTGACGCATCGGACTGCGGACCTGGACCGGTTCGACGTGACGCGAGTCGACGGCATCCCTTGCACGACGGCCACCAGGACCTGCGTGGATCTGGGCGCCGTGATGGACGACGACGTCGTGGAACGGGTCTTCGAGTGTGCCGTTCGCCGTGGGCTCACCACTCCGGAGTACGCCGCCCGAAGGGCTAAGGCTCTGACCCGGAAGGGGAGAGCAGGCCCGGCGACGCTGCTGCGGGTCCTCGCCCGGCGCCAGGAGCGGGCCAACGGCAGTGATCTGGAAACCCGCTTCGAGCAGCTGTGCCGGGCTGCAGGCATCAGGGGACTGGCGAGGCAGGTGCCCATCGGTCCTTTCGTCGTCGACTTCGCCGACCTCGGCCGCCGAGTCGTCGTGGAGCTCGACGGGCTGGCAACCCACGCCACGGGCAAGGCCCTCCAAGTCGACCTCAGGCGCCAGAACTACCTCGTCCTCGAAGGGTGGTCGTTGCTCCGCTTCACATGGGAGGACGTCACACAGCGGCAGGCGTCGGTCGCGGCCGCGCTCGACTGCTCCTGCGCTAGAGCGAGGTAGGGATGACCAACACGGTTCCAGGGCGAAGCCGGTTGGGGTTCCGCCCGATGGCGGCCCGGTTGGCGGCGTAGATCCTCCCAGCGGCCAGACGCACCGCCCTGGGGGCGGCGGCACGCCCCCGCGCCCTCAGCTCGGCCCGGGCGATCGACCACAGCCATTGCCCGCGGACGACGACATGGTTGCGAAGAGTCGGAGGAGGCGGCGGTGGCTCGGGCGGGAACACGTAGTGGAGTTGCCGCGTGCCGGAGCAAACGTGGGTCTCGAGCGTCTGCTCGGGCGTGCGACTGGCGTACACGCGATAGCGGGACCGAGCTGGAACGTGACTCCACAGGTGGACGGTGCCCCGACGCTGCTGACTCGCTGTGGGTTGGACGCGGTGCCCTTGAGCACACGGGCCACGTCGAAGGTCCACACGATGCGGGAACCCGTCTCGACCGTGGAGCTAGGTGGGCTGGGATCCTGCCGGGCGACGGCCACGCCTTCGAAGATCACGTCGGCCCGGTTGGCGAGCTCCTGCTCCGTGGTAGGCGCACAGGAGCAGGCCAAGGCTCGCTCCGCCGGCCCCACGATCAGAAGGAGCGACGAGGTGACCAGGGCGAGCACGAGGAGTCCAATCCGGGCGATAGGCCTCGCCTGGGACCGAGGGTTGCACGCCATGGCCTCAGTATGTCCGCTTGGGGTCGCGGCCGCGCTCGGCTGCTGTTAGGTGCGGGGCCAGGGACGTTTGCCACCGGTGGCGCGCTTGCCTTCGCCGAGCGCCCACGTCCGCCGCCAGGGCGGAGCGGCGGGGCC
>JADDQT010000255.1 GCA_016781225.1 Actinomycetota bacterium | reverse complement strand
AGCACCACCGAAGCCAGCAGCACGGCGCCGCCCGCGGTCCGCCGGCCCGGTGCCCGTTCAGTGGTGTCCCGCGACTTGCCCGCGCCGACCTTGGCCGCGGTGGCCCTGGCCTTCTTCGTGTTGGTGATCACGTGGCGGCCTCCATTCGGCGCACGGCGGCAACGAAGTCCTCGCCCCGCTCGGCATAGGAGCGGTACCAGTCGAAGGAGGCGCACCCCGGAGAGAGCACCACCACGTCCCCGGCCCGTGCCGCATGGCGGGCGGCGACGACGGCAGCCTCCATCGACCCGGCCGTCATGACGGGAACGGTCCCCTCCAATGCCGACGCCACCGCCGACGATGCCTCGCCGATGGCGATCACGGCTCGGAGCCGGTGGGCCTCCTTGCGAAGCACGCCCAGGTCGAGGCCCTTGTTCCTCCCGCCGGCGATGAGGACGACGGAGTCGAAGCCACGAAGGGCTGCCAGCACCGAGGCCGGAGTGGTGGCCTTGGAGTCGTCGTAGTAGCGCACGCTACCGGCGTCGGCCACGAGCTGCAGCCGGTGCGGCAGCCCATCGAAGCCGGCGAGCACCGTGCGGCAGGCTTCGAGGCTCACTCCCACCGCCTCGGCGGCGGCAATGGCCGCCAGGGCGTTGGCCACATCGTGGGGCAGGCTTCGCCTCATGTCCGCCCGAGCCATGATCTGCCTCCCCTGCGGAGCCCATAGGACGTCGTCCTCCAGGTGGTAGTCCCCTGCTGTCAGCCCGAAGCTGACCAACCGCCCGGGGGCCGAGGCAGCGGCCGCGGCCACCAGGTCGTCTTCGGCGTTGACCACGGCCACGTCGTCGGGGCCCTGGCCGGCCCAGATGCGCTGCTTGGCGGCGGCGTAGTGCTCCATGGAGGGGTGCCAGTCCAGGTGGTCCTCCGCCACGTTGAGCCACACCGCCACCGCCGGACGGAAGGACTCGGTGTACTGGAGCTGGAATGAGGAGACCTCGGCCACCACCACGTCGACGTCGCGGTGCACGGCCTCGATGAGGGGCAGGCCGATGTTCCCCGCAGCCACCGCCGTGCGGCCCGAGCCCACGACCATGGCGGCCAGGAGGGTGGTCACCGTGGTCTTGCCGTTGGTCCCCGTGACGGCCACGAGGCGGGTGCCGGGGGAGGCCCGCCAGGCCAGCTCCACCTCGCTCAGCACGGGGACGCCGGCGGCGGCGGCCACCTCGTGCACGCGATGGTCGGGGCCCACACCGGGGCTCGGCACCACCAGGTCGGCACCACTGGCGTCGCCGGCTCCCCCGAGGATGGCTCCCAGCCGGCGTGCGGTCTGGGCCGTGAGCTCGTCGGCACTGTCCTCGACGATCACCACGTTCCAGCCCTCGGCGACCAGGTGGCGGGTTACGGCCTGTCCCGTGGTCCCCAGGCCGACCACGACCGCCCTTCCCCTGGTTCCTCTGGCGCCCGTGGCGCCTGTGACGTCGAGCTCCATCCGCCTCAGCCGATCCGGGTGAGCGAGATGTAGTCGGCGTAGAAGAGCCCCAGGCCGAAGGCCGTGCACAGCCCGGCCAGGATCCAGAAGCGGACGATCACCGTCACCTCGGGCAGCCCTGCCAGCTCGAAGTGGTGATGGAAGGGTGCCATGCGGAACACACGGCGGTGGAACAACCGGTAGCTGGCCACCTGGACGATGACCGACAGCGTCTCCAGCACGAACAACCCTCCGACCACCGGAAGCACGAGGTGCAGGTTCATCACCAGCGCCAGGGCAGCCATGGCGGCGCCGATGGCCAGCGACCCCGTGTCGCCCATGAAGATGCGCGCCGGCGCGCAGTTCCACCACAGGAATCCCGTGCACGCCCCGCTCATGGCTACGGCAATGAGGGCCAGGTCGAGGGCCTGAGGCACCTGGTAGATGTCGAAGTGTCGGAACTGCCAGAAACCCACGATGGCAAAGGCGGAGAAGGCAAAGGTGGATGCTCCCGCCGCCAGCCCGTCGAGGCCGTCGGTGAGGTTCACGGCGTTGGACGTGGCGATCATCAAGACGACGGCCCACAGCACCCAACCCCACGTCCCCAGGTCGAGGCCCGGGAGGTCGAAGCGAGTGAAGGAGATCGAGGTGCGGGCATTGGCCCAGTGCAGCGCCAGCGCGGCGAAGCCCCCTGCCACCACCAGCTGGCCGGCGAACTTGGCCCGCTTGTTGAGGCCCAGGCTCTGCTGCCTGCGCACCTTTATCCAGTCGTCGGCAAAGCCAACGGCGGCCGCTCCCGCCATGGCCAGGACCACGAGGATCCCGCCCCTCGTGAAGATGGCGCCGCCCCGCACGTGCCCTATGAGGTAGCCCACCAGCGCCCCGGCCACGATCATGAGGCCGCCCATGGTGGGAGTGCCGGCCTTGATGATGTGGCCCTCGGGGCCGTCCTCTCGAATC
Organism: Actinomycetota bacterium; assembly: GCA_016781225.1. Taxonomy (GTDB): domain Bacteria; phylum Actinomycetota; class Acidimicrobiia; order Acidimicrobiales; genus YB1-3. The sequence goes on along the minus strand of JADDQT010000255.1, from coordinate 896 downwards.
TGCTGTCCTATGCCACGCGTCTGCAGCCAGCCGATGAGCACCGGGGTCAGCACCAGCGACAGGATCATGGCCACGCCCCCGGCGAGGAGGAGGGAGATCACGCCCGGGCTTCCAACGCTCGGAGGACGGCGTCGCGGTCGTCGAAGGGCACGGTCCGGTCGGCGAAGACCTGACCCGCCTCGTGGCCCTTGCCGGCCACGACGACGACGTCATGGGGCCGGGCTCTGCTCACCGCCAGCTCGATGGCCGCCTGGCGGTCGGGCTCCACCAAGAGGCGCTCGGTGGCTCGCACCCCGTTCCGCACCTCCTCGATGATGACGTCGGGATCCTCGCTCCGCGGATTGTCGGTGGTGAGCACGGCCAGGTCCGCCAGCGCCGTGGCCACCTCGCCCATCATGGGACGCTTGGCCCGGTCGCGGTCGCCGCCACAACCGAACACCACGATGACCCGCCCCGGCACGGGCGCCGATCGGGCGCTCTGGCGGGCGGCGCCCAGCACCTGGGCGAGGGCGTCGGGGGTGTGGGCGTAGTCGACCACCACGGTGAAGGGCTGGCCCGCGTCCACCCGCTCGTAGCGACCCCTCACCGAAGGAACCGAGGACAAACCGGCTGCCACCACGTTCGCGGGCACTCCGAGCTCTCGGGCAATGGCGGCGGCACACACCGCGTTGGTGGCGTTGAACCGCCCCCCGAGGGCGAGCGTCACCCGCTCGCCCTCCCACCAGAAGCTCGAGCCCGTCGGCCCCAGCTCCAGCTCCTGTGCGTCGGCCAGCGAGTAGGGCCGCATCGGGATGGACGGGTTCTCCAAGAGGCGCCGGCCGTAGGGGTCGTCGGCGTTGACCACGCCGCACGCCGCACGGCCGGCCTCGAAGAGGCTGGCCTTGGCCGCGAAGTAC
>JADDQT010000254.1 GCA_016781225.1 Actinomycetota bacterium | reverse complement strand
CGCCCACCACCTCCAGTCCGTCCTCGGCGGATCGGTAGCGTGCGGCCACGTCCAGACCGGCGATCTCGGGGAGGTGCGGGGGCAGCAGGCTGGCCTGGAGAGTCCGGGCCAGCGAGGCGAACCGCTGGCGGCTCTCCAGCAAGACCAGCTCCGCCCGCTTGCGCCGGGTGACGTCGACCATGATGCCCACGAGCCGTTGCGGGTGGCCGTCCTCGCCGACGTCGACGAAGACGAGGTCCTGGAACCACACCTTGCGGCCGTCGGCGGCCACCATGCGGTACTCAAGCTCGTGGTCACGACCCTCGCTGGTTGCGACGCGGCGGTAGCTGACCGTGTAGTCCCGGTCGGCGGGGTGGATCTTGCTGGCCCAGAAGCCCGGTTCGTCCAGCCAGCGCTCCACCGGGAAACCGAGCAGGTCCTCGGCCTTTCGGCTGACGAAGAACATGGCCATGGTCTGCGGGTCCGCCTCCCACACGATGGCGCCCAGGCTGTCGACGAAGGAACGGAACCGCCGTTCGACCACGGCGAGGGACTCGTGGGCGTCGGCGTTCTCCACGGCGAGGCCTCCCAGGTGGGCGACCTCCTCGGCCAGCGCGAGGTCATCGGCACCGTAGGGGTCCCGGTACTCCCCCCGTACCAAGGTGACCGCTCCCACGGCGCGAGCCCGTCCCACCAGAGGCACGACCATCACTGAGCGCAGGCCGGCGTGGCGCAGCAGCGACGCCTGGGCAGAGTGGACCGGGCCCCCGTCGAGCCCGTCGGCGGACACCCGGGGAACCAGCTGTGAACGCCCGGTGGCGATGGTGTGCCCTACGTGGGCCTCGGGGCCGGTTCCCGGAGGCAGTTGCTTCATGACTGCCCGGACCGCCTCTTCGCACGAGGGGTCGGCGGTGGCCCAGGCCGTCCGGCGGGGGGCGCCTTCGTCGTCGAGCGTGACCACGGTGCACCAGTCCGCCAAGCAACGCGCCATCACCTGAGCCACGCCGGCCAGCGTGGCTTGGACTTCCAAGGAGCTGAGCAGCACCTGGGCCGCCTCGCCCAGCACACTGGCGCGGTCGGCGGCGGTAACGGCGACGGAGGTGGCTCCGGCGTCGGCCTGGTGCCCCTCGGAGACGTCGTCGAACATGGCCTTCCCCCTCGCCGCAGGCTACCGCTCCCTCTCGCCGGCGGACCACCGGGGCCGGGAGAACGCATTTCTGGCCTTCACTCCGGCCCGGAGACGGCCGATAAGAGTCCCGTGGCGATGCGTGAGATGGACATGCCGCGTACCTCGACACGGCAGCGGTTGGGCGACCTCCTCACGGCTGACGGGATACTGACCGAGGAGCAGCTGGACGCCGCCCTGATCGAGCAGCGAAGCACCGGGGAGCGGCTGGGGAAGATCCTGCTCGCCAACCGGGTCATCACCGACGTCCAGCTCGTCTCCGTGCTGGCTCGCCAGTACGGCCTCGATTTCGTCGATCTGGAGGAGCACGTCGCCGACTTCACCGCCAGCCGCCTGGTGCGGGAGTCGTTCGCCCGCCGGCACCGGGCCCTGGCCATCGGGTGGGACGAGAGCCGCCTGGTGGTCGCCATGGTCAACCCGGTCGACGTCTTCGCCCTGGACGACATCCGGAGCATGACCGGCCACGAGGTGAAGCCGGTCATGGCCGAACCCGGCCAGCTCATGCGGGCCATCGACCGGGTGTGGAACTCGAAGGCCGAGGACATCATGCGCCTGGCCTCGGACACCGCCGAGGAGGAGGCAACCGACAGCCCCCTGTCCAACCTCCGGGAGGCCGCCGAGGACGCCCCGGTCGTGATGTTCGTCAACGAGCTCATCACCCGGGCGGTCCAGGGTCGGGCCTCCGACATCCACCTGGAGCCGGGCGAACGGGAGCTGCGCATCCGGTTCCGGGTCGACGGCGTGCTCCAGGACGTCATGACCGTCCCTCGCGCCATCCAGGCGAGCGTGGTGAGCCGGATCAAGATCATGGGCGACCTCGACATCGCCGAGAGGCGCCTCCCCCAGGACGGTCGCACCACCATCCCCCTGTCGAGCGGGAAGGTCGACCTCCGACTCGTAACCCTTCCGACGAGCCAGGGTGAGGCCCTCGTCATCCGCATCCTCGACCGCTCCAGCGGCCTGCTGAGCATCGGCGACCTGGGCTTCCTACCCGCGACGCTCGAGCGCTGGCGAGCCAGCTACAGCCAGCCCTGGGGGGCCGTCCTCGTGACCGGGCCGACGGGTTCCGGCAAGTCGACGACGCTCTACGCCAGCCTGAACGAGCTCAACGACCCCCAGCGGGGGATCATCACCGTCGAGGACCCGATCGAGTACCACCTGGGTGGCATCAAGCAGGTCCAGGTGAACCGCAAGGCCGGTCTCACCTTCAGCAGCGCCCTGCGCTCGATCCTCCGGGCCGACCCCGACATCGTGCTCGTGGGCGAGATCCGAGACCGAGAGACGGCGACGATCGCCGTCGAGGCTGCCCTAACCGGCCACGTCGTGCTCTCCACCCTCCACACCAACGACGCATCCTCCACGCCGGCCCGCCTCCTGGACATGGGCGTGGAGCCGTTCCTCGTGACCTCGGCCGTGACCTGCATCCTGGCCCAGCGACTCGTGCGCCGGCTCTGCCAGCGCTGCAAGGAGCCCTACCAGCCGTCCCCTGAGGAGCTGGCCAGCGCGGGATGGAACGAGGCCGTCGCCGGCACGGTGGACTCACCCCAGTTCTACCGCCAGGTCGGGTGCGGGAGCTGCTCTCGCTCCGGCTACCGGGGACGGTTCGCCATCCACGAGGTGATGCCGCTCACCGAGGACATCACCCAGCTGGTCCTCGGCCGGTCGTCCTCGGAGACGGTCCAGCAGCTCGCCATCGAGCAGGGGATGATCACCCTTCGAGAGGACGGTCTGCGCAAGGTGGCGTCGGGCAGCACCACCCTGGAGGAGCTCTTCCGAGTAGTGACCTGACCCTGTCGCCGAGCACTCAGCGACGGGGCTGGGACTGCCCGCCCTCCGGGGGCCGAGATGGCCGCCCCCTGCCTCGCCGCCCGAGATCGCTGGCCAGGCGCCGACCGGCGGTGGAGGCGCGGCGGCCGAGGAGCGAGGCGGGCTCGGGAGCTTCCGGGCTAGGTCCGACCTCGTGGCTCGACTCCGCCAGGGCTCTGTCCAGGTCCACCAGGCGCCGTCGCACGTCGTCCACCCTGGCCACGACGCTCTCGATCCCGGCGGCCAGCGTCTCCAACATCTCACGCGGCAGGTCGTCAGGGGCGGCCTGAGGGGCGGCCTGCAGTCCCTCCAGCCTCCTCACCACACCCTCCATCGAGTCCGCCATCGACTCCTGGGTGTCGATCACGTGCTCCAGAGCCTCGCCCACGGCCAGCTCGTCGAAAGACCCTCCGTCGAGCATGCCCTCTATGCGCTCCCATGTGAGGCGCACGTAAGCGGCGTGGGCTTCGAGCAGATCGG
>JADDQT010000253.1 GCA_016781225.1 Actinomycetota bacterium | reverse complement strand
CCTCGGTGCCATTGCCGATGCGCGTGACCCGGCACAGGGCGGCCACAGCGTCGGGAGGATAGGAAGGCCGCGCCTGCTCGTACGCGTCCGTGGCACCGAAGCCGGCGGCGGCGAGGGGGTGGACGGATCCAACCGACCCTCGGGGGTCCGCCTGGCTCACGCCTCCTCGGCCCAGACCTTCATCGCCTGCAGGGTGGGAGCGCCGAAGGAGGTCACCATGGCGACGTCGGCGGCATCCCGGCCCCGGCCGATGACCACCCGCCCCACCCGGGGCTCGTTGTTGCGAGGGTCGAACGGCCACCACCCGCCCCCCAGGTAGGCCTCGAACCACGAGCAGAAGTCCATGGGGTCCTCCGGCACGGAGGCGTTGATGTTGGGCAGGTAGCCCGACACGTAGCGGGCGGGGATGTTCAGGCTCCGACAGAAGGTGAGCCCCACCTGGGCGTAGTCCCGGCACACCCCGGTGCCACTCTCCACGACCTCGACCGCAGTAGTGAGGGGATCGGTGCTGCCAGAGGCGTACTCGATGTGGTCGTGCACCCAGTCGCACACCGCCTGCACCCTGGCTGCGCCGGCCGGCCCGTCCCCGAACAGCTCCCATGCCTTGTGGTGCAGCACGTCCGACAAGCAGAACCGGCTGGGCAGCAGGAACTGGAGGCTGTCGTCGGGCAGGGACTCCACGGGCACCTGCGGCGTCCCGGGATCGACCTCGTCGGGTGTGTCCTTCACCTCGATCGTGGCGTCGTAGCGCACTCTGTTGCTTCCTTCGGCCAGGACAAACCGGTCGCACACGTTTCCGTAGGTGTCCCGGTAGCTCGTCGAGGACGCCCCTGCTGGCACTTCCAGCTCCTCGGACAGGATCCTGTGCTCATCGTCGGGCCGTGCCCGCACCTGCCAGACCGATGGCGTGGGCCCGGTGGACTCGAAGCTGAACTCGCACCCGACACGGAGCCGCATGGTGGGCACTGTTCTAGTGTCTTGGGAGTCGGGCCGGCGGGGTGACGCGTGACCATCCCGTGAACGCCTTGGAAGAGTTGACGACACCTACGAGAACTCGAAACCGCCACGAAACACTGGGCTGGTAGGACGAGCCCATGGGTGACCTCCTCGATCAGTACGAGGCCCACTCGTCGACGTGGGACGAGATGTTCGACGAGGCGGGCCAGCCCCGCTCGCCGTACGCCACCCTTCACCAAGCCCTGCAAACCCTCTCCGAGGAGGACTTCGAGAGCCGCTGCGCAGCACGTGACCGCGCCTTCCGTGACCAGGGCATCACGTTCTCCCTCTCCGGGGAGGAGAGGCCCTTCCCGCTGGACCTGGTGCCGCGGGTCATACCCGCCGACGAGTGGTCCGTCATCGAGGAAGGCGTGGCCCAGCGTGTCCAGGCGCTGGAGATGTTCCTGTCCGACGTGTACTCAAAAGGCCAGATCCTCGACGACGGCGTGGTTCCACGCGCCCTCGTGACCACCGCCACGCAGTTCCGCCGTCCCGTGATGGGCATCCAGCCGGCCAACGGCGTCCGGGTCCACGTGGCCGGGGTCGACCTCGTGCGCGGTGGCGACGGGCGGTTCTACGTGCTCGAGGACAACCTCCGAACGCCGTCGGGGATCTCCTACGTCATCGAGAACCGCCGCACCATGGCCCGCGTCTTCCCCGAGCTCTTCACCAGCCACCGGGTGCGCCAGGTCGACAGCTACCCGGCCCGGCTGCTGGAGGCCCTGCGAGCCGCCGCACCCGAGGGCGTGGCCGAACCCACGGTGGTGGTGCTCACCCCGGGCGTGCACAATTCTGCGTACTTCGAGCACACCTTCCTCGCCGGCCAGATGGGGGTGGAACTGGTCGAGGGCCGGGACCTCGTGTGCCGGGACAACGTGGTCTTCATGCGCAGCACCGAAGGCGATCAGCGGGTGGACGTTGTCTACCGCCGCATCGACGACGAATACCTCGACCCCCTGCACTTCCGTTCGAACTCGCTCATCGGCTGCCCGGGCATCGTGAACGCAGCCCGATTCGGCAAGGTCACCATCGCCAACGCCATCGGGAACGGCGTGGCCGACGACAAGCTCGTCTACACCTACGTGCCCGACATGATCTCCTACTACCTCCACGAGGAGCCGCTATTGCCCAACGTCGGCACGTACCGCCTGGAGGACCCCGAGCAGCTCAGCTACGCCCTGGAACGCCTCGACCAGCTGGTCTTCAAGCCCGTCGACGGGTCGGGTGGCCACGGCCTGGTGATAGGGCCGGCGGCCGGAGAAGAGCAGCTGGCCCGGACCCGTGAGGCCCTCGTGGCCAATTCCCGAGGCTGGGTGGCCCAGGAGGTGGTCCAGCTCTCGACCTCGCCCACCCACGTCGGCACGGACCTGCGGCCCCGCCACATCGACCTGCGGCCCTTCGCCGTGAACGACGGGGAGCGGGTGTGGGTGGTTCCGGGCGGGCTCACCCGGGTGGCCCTGCCAGAGGGAAGTCTGGTCGTCAACTCCAGCCAGGGCGGTGGCTCCAAGGACACCTGGGTCCTTGCCCCGCCCGGCTCCCGGGCGGCCCGGGCCTCCGGTCCGCAGCGGGTCCAGGTGGTCGACCGTCCTCCCTCGCCGCCTCCGGACCCCGGCCCGGCCAGCCAGGCCGAGCAGCAGCAGCAGGACGAGGTGAATGGGCGATGTTGAGCAGGATCGCCGAGTCGCTGTACTGGGTGGGGCGTTACGTGGAGCGGGCCGAGGACACCGCCCGCATCCTCGACGTGCACATCCACCACCTCCTCGAGGACGCGTCGGTGGAGGAGGACGTGGCCTGCCGTTCCCTCCTCGCCGTGATGGGCGTAACCGACGCCCCCGATCCGGTGGACATCAACCGCGTCACCGAGAGGCTGGCCTTCGACGCCTCGAACGGCACGTCGATCCGGGGTGCCCTCGTGGCCGCCAGGGACAACGCCCGCGGCGCCCAGGAGTCACTGTCGTCCGAGCTCTGGGAGTGCCTCAACAGCACCTACAACGCCCTGCCCTCCCAGGTGGAGCGGGCCATCAGGGTGGGTCCGCATGCCTTCTTCCGCTTCGTGAAGGACCGCAGCGCCATGGTCCTCGGGCTCACCGAAGCCACCTTGAGCCGCGACGACGGCTGGCGGTTCGTGGTCCTCGGGCGAAGCCTGGAGCGGGTCGACATGACGACGAGGCTCCTCATGGCCTGCTTCGGCGAGCCCTGCGGACCGTCCGAGTGGGTCACCACCCTGCGCTCGTGCGGCGCCCACGAGGCCTTCCTGCGCACGTACCGTCGACCAGCCAACGCCTCGTCCGTGGCCGAGTTCCTCCTGCTCGACCGTCTCTTCCCTAGGTCGGCGTTCCACTCCCTCGGGGTGGCCGAACAGTGCCTGGCCGCCCTCGAGCCGAGGTCGGGACGGGCCGGGCTGGAAGGCAAGGCCCGCAACATCCTGGGCCGGGCCCGCACCCAGCTCGAGTTCCGGAGCGTCGGCGA
>JADDQT010000252.1 GCA_016781225.1 Actinomycetota bacterium | reverse complement strand
GACGAGCGCACCACCGGCTTCGAGGATGCCCTGGCGGCGGCCGAGCCGTGGACGCCCCACCGCGTCGAGGCCGCCACCGGCGTGGACGCACGGTCGCTGGTGGAGGCCGCTCGCCTGCTGGGCAGCGCCAAGAGGGCCATGGTGCTGCACGCGCGCGGTTCCGAGCAGCAGACCAGCGGCACCCAGAACGTGCTCGCCTACATCAACGTGGCCCTTGCCTGCGGCCTGGCGGGGAGGCGGGGCTGCGGCATCGTTCCCCTCACCGGCCAGCGCAACGGCCAGGGCGGGCGCGAGCACGGCCAGCGCTGCGACCAGCTGCCGGGAGCACGCAGCATCGACAACCCCGAGCACCGGCGCCAGGTCGCCGCCGTCTGGGGCGTGGACCCAGAGCAGATCCCCGGACGGGGGCGGTCCTTCGTGGAGGTCTTCGACGACGCCCACGAGGGCAGGGTGACGGGCATGCTCACCATCTCCACCAACCCGGCGGTGTCCAGCCCCGACCTTCACAAGGTGCGCCGGGCCCTGTCCCGCCTCGAGCACCTTGTGGTCGTCGATCCGTTCCTGTCCGAGACGGCCCGGTACGCCAGCGTGGTGCTGCCCGGCACCACCTTCGCCGAGGAGGACGGGACGATCACCACCACCGACGGGCGTGTGGTCCGCGTCGACGCGGCCGTGGGCCCCCAGCCAGGACGCGGCGACATCGACGTCTTCCGGAACCTGGCCAACCGGTTGGGGGCAGGCCGTCACTTCGGCTTCGTGAACGGGCGAGAGGTGTTCGAGGAGCTCCGGCGGGTGAGCGCCGGGGGTCCGGCCGACTACTCGGGCATGACCTGGGAAGGCATCCGGGCGAGGGGCGGCATCTTCTGGCCCTGCCCCGAGGAGGGCCATCCCGGAACGCCCACGCTCTACACCGATCGCTTCGCCCACCCCGACGGCCGAGCCCGGTTCCACGCCGTCGAACCCGTCGAACCGCCGGTGGTGGCCGATGGCGACTACCCGCTCGTGCTCACCACCGGCCGGGTGCTGGTCCACTACCTGTCAGGGAACCAGACGCGCCGGATCGAGGACCAGAACGCCAAGGCGCCCGACGTCTACGTGGAGGTGCATCCCGGAACGGCGACGCGCCTGGGGCTGCGACCAGAGGGGCCGGTGGTGCTGACCAGCCGCCAGGGTTCGGTGGAGGTGCCGTGGCGAGCACACGAAGGGCTGCGCCGCGACACGTTGTTCATGCCCTACCACTGGCCGGTGGCCAACCTCTTGACCGCCGACGACCTGGACCCGGTCAGCCGCATCCCGGGGCTCAAGTACACCCCCGTCCGGCTGGAGCCGGTCGGAGTGGTCAGTGGCTAGCGCTGCCCCGCCAGCTCGGCCAGCGCAGCGTCCACAGCCGGCTCGGGGATGGGCTCGGGCGCGGCGGTCACGGGCCGGGCGGGCCGGCCGATCCAGGAGTAGGCCAGGCCCACGAGGATCCCGCCACCGACGATGTTGCCGGGGACGGTCCAGAGGAGGTTGCGGGCCAGGTCGGGCCAGGTGGCGGTTCCTTCGAAGACTCCCAGCCCGAAGATGGTCATGTTGGCGACCGAGTGCTCGAACCCGGAGGCGATGAAGGCGAACAACGCCCACCACATCACGGCCAGCTTGGCGGTGTCGCTACGCGTCCGCCCCGCCATCCAGAGGGCCAGGCACACGAGGAGGTTGCAGAGGACCGACCTCCAGAACAGCTGCGTGCCGGTGGCGGCGTTCTTGGACTTGACGATGGAAGCGACCAAGGCCTCGCCGGGTCCCGACTTGCCGGCCTGGCCTCCGAGGGCCAGCGTGCCTCCGGCGTGCACCAGGGCGGCGAAGGCGACCGAGCCCACCAGGTTGCCCACCAGCGAAGCCACCCACACGGCCACGAGCTGGCTCATGCGCACGGTGCGAGCGCTCAGGCCCTGGAGCATGTACATGACGTTGCCCGTGAACAGCTCGGCTCCGGCGAAGACCACCAGGGTCAGGGCCACCCCGAACACTGCGCCTTGGACCAGCTTGGTGGCCGCCGAGCCCGATGCGGCCAAGGGACCGGCGACGCTCACCAGGAGCACGACGGCCACCCCCACGTAGCCGCCGGCGAAGGCGGAGGACAAGAGGTAGCGGGGCAGGAGGCGCACCTGTTGGGCCTTGGTGCGGGCCAGGTCGGCCGACTCTGCGAGGGCGTCAGGGATGGGGATGGGCACAGCTCTCCTCCGGGTTATGCGGTCCGCGACAGGTCTTCGCCCCGGGTTGGCCTCAATCCAGGGCTGGCGCTCACCACTTTCGATAGGGCAGGAACTTCCCGTTGTAGACGATTCGGACGCGGTCACCCTTGGGGTCCTCGACCCGTTGGATGTCGAGTTCGAAGTCGATGGCACTCATGATCCCCTCACCGAACTTCTCGTGGATCAGGGCCTTGATGGTGGTCCCGTAGACCTGGGTTATCTCGTGGAAGCGGTACAGCAGAGGGTCGACGGGGACCACGTCGTCCAGTGATCCCCGCATCGGGTTCTGTTGAAGGGCGGCCGTGACCTCCGGGCCCAGCTCCAAGGACTCAGCGAGGGCCTCTGCCTCGCCAGAGTCCATCTGGGCCTGGCCGAAGATGGCGGCTGTGGTCCATACCTCATGGCGGCCCACCTTCTCGGCGAGCTCAGCGAATGTCAGCCCAGCGGATGCCTTGGCCGCCAGGATGGCCTCGGTGCACGCCTTACGGTCCATGTGGCTCGCGCCCCTCACCCGTCGATACCGGCCAGAACCACACCCTTGGCGGCGGCCACCTTGACGGCGCCGTCCTCCACCTTGACGGGGTAGGCGGCGGCATCGGTGGACGCGGGTCCGCCCAGGACCTCGCCGCTGCGCACGTCGAAGCTGGCGTCGTGGAGCGGGCACTGAAGGGCCCAGCCGTCGAGCTTGCCCTCGCCGAGGGACGCCCCGGCGTGAGGGCAGGTGTCCTGGATGGCGCAGAACGCTCCTCCGACGTTGGCCAGGGCAACGGCTTGGTCTCCCACCCTGACGGTGGTCGCCTTACCCGGGGCCAGATCGGGCTCTCGTGCCACTTCCACGAAGGAGCCGGCCGCGACCTTCACGACGTCGTTCTCCACTTTCACGGCGTAGCTGCGAGCCGGTTGCTCGGTGGGCCCGCCCAGGACGTCACCACTGCGCACGTCGAAGCTGGCGTCGTGGAGCGGGCAATGAAGGGTCCAGCCGTCCACCTTTCCCTCGCCGAGCGACGCCCCGGCGTGGGGGCACGTGTCCTGGATGGCGCAGAAAGTGCCGTCCACGTTGACCAGGGCGAGCGTCTGCTGGTCGATCTCCACGGTGGTGGCCGTCCCCGGTGGCACGTCGGCCACCCTGGCCACCTCCACGTACGGGCTGCCTGGTTCCGACGGAGGGACGGCCGCCTCGATGGCCAGCGTGGGAGCGGTCGGAGTGGGGGTAGCGGCTTCGTTGTCGGGCTCGGGCCC
>JADDQT010000251.1 GCA_016781225.1 Actinomycetota bacterium | reverse complement strand
GGCCGCGGTCAGCGACGACTCCGCCTTCCCCGGCTACCCCTACGCCCTGAGCGTGGCCGACCGCCTGGCCGCCTGCCCCCGATGGGTGCGCCAGGAGACTTGGCTGCAGCTCGACGACCTGCTGCACCAAGCAGGGGTGGCCCCCGAGGTGCGGGAGCGGGCCTTCACCGACCGCCACTCGCTGATGGAGCGGGGCTGAGGCATGAGCCGCGGCCGCCTCTACGGCAAGAACGTGCTGGAGGGTGTCTTCCGCGCCGCCCCCGACGAGGACCTCTTCCTCGGTGAGCTGCTGGTGGCCGTGGACGAGGGCACCGGCCGGCGCTACCTGTTCCGCGTGGTCGACGTCACCTACGGCAGCGAGCACCGGGAGCCGGGCTGGGCCGAGAGGGTGGCGGGCACCATGCTGGCCGACGACTCCCGGGGCGACGCCGGCGCCCACCCCCTCTACGAGCAGGCCCGGCGCACCTACCGGGTGGCCGAGTGCCGCTGCCTTGGCTACCTGACCCCCGACGGCCAGCAGTTCCGAAAGCCCAAGAGCCTGCCCACCAAGTTCTCCCGGGTGGTGGCGCCCGAGGCCGCCGACTTCGAGTTCCTGCGCAGCCGCATGGGCGACCTGGAGGTGGGCCTGCTGCGCAGCGGTGAGACCGTGGTGCCCTTCGCCGTGGGCATCCCCGGCGCCAGCCTGGCCAGCCACGTGGGCGTCTTCGCCACCACCGGCATGGGCAAGTCCAACCTCATGCTCGTCCTCGCCGGCGAGGCCATGGGCACCCAGGGCCGTTACGGCCTGCTCCTCGTCGACCCCCACGGGGAGTACCGCCGCCAACTGGCCCGCCATCCCTGGGCCGGCGAGGGCCTGCGCACCTACGCCGCCCGCCGCCTGCCCAACACCTCCACGCTGCGGGTCGGCCTGGCCGAACTCTCCGTGGACGACCTGCGCACCGCCTACGAGTGGAGCCGGCCCCAGGAGGAGGCCCTCTTCGAGCTGGAGCGCCACTACGGCGGCGAGGGGCTGTCGTGGCTGCTCGCCTTCTCCCATATGGACGACCTGGCCGCCTTCCGCGAGATCGAGCTGGGCAACCGCGTGGCCCTGAACACACTGCAGGTCGTGCACCGCCGGGCCCGGCGCATCGTGGAGCTGCCGTGCGTGGCCGCCGATCCCAGCGTGTCGGCCGGGGCCTCGGTGGTGCGCCACCTCACCGAGGGGCGGGTGGTGCTCGTCGACGTCAGCGGGCTGGGCCCCACCGAGGAGGTGCTGGTGGCCTCGTTCCTCACCCGGCGGGTGCTCGAGCACTGGTCGGCGGCCTACCTCGACGAGCCCGAGTTGCACGAGCGCCTCCCCGTCGTCTCCGTCGTGCTCGAAGAAGCCCAGCGGGTGCTGTCCTCCAGCCGGGACCGTGAGTCCAACGTCTTCCCGCGCCTGGCCCGCGAGGGGCGCAAGTTCAAGGTGGGCCTGTGCGCCGTAACCCAGCAGCCCAAGCTCCTCGACGCCGAGCTGCTCAGCCAGTTCAACACCTTCTTCGTGCTGGGTCTCGCCGACGAGAAGGACCGCACCATCCTGCGCTCGTCGTCCAAGCAGGACCTGTCCGCCCTCGGGCCGGAGATCCAGACGCTCATGCCCGGAGAGTGCCTCGTTGCCAACCTCGAGGCGCCCTTCGCCGTGCCCGCCCGGGTGCACCTCTACGACGACGTGGTGCGCACCGTGTCCCCGCCGCCCGCCCCTCGGGTCAGCGCCGTCACCAACGTGGCCGCGCTCGTGGAGTAAGGCCGATGCGGGTGGCGGCCCTGGGCGACGCCCACCTCGGGCGGGCCTACTACTCCCACGCCACCGACGGCGTGAACCAGCGCGAGCGCGACTTCGAGGTCTCCTTCGAAGCTGCCGTGGCGCTGGCCCTCGACCAGGAGCCCGACCTCGTCGTGTGGCTGGGCGACGTGTTCGACCACCCCCGTCCCACCTACCGCTCGTTCTGCGTGGCCCAGCGGGCACTGCAGCGCATCCGCGACCACGGCGTGCCGTTGGTGGCCATCACTGGCAACCACGACACGCCCCGCCTCCCCGGAACGGGCAGCCCTTACACCGCCCTGGCCGGCGCCTTCCCCGAGATGCACTGGGCCCATCGCCTCTCCTACGAGCGCTTCGAGCTGCCCGGCCTGGTGGTCCACGCCGTACCGCAGATGCTCACCGTCGACGCCACCCTCGAGGCCCTTGACCAGGCCGACGGCGGGCGCGATCTCGACCGGCCCAACCTGCTGCTCACCCATCCCCGGCTCCCCCAGGTCGAGCCCCGCTATGCCGACATCAACGAGATAGAGGTCGACGCCGGGCGGCTCCGGTCCGACCTGGTGCTCCTCGGCCACTACCACGTGCACACCGCCGTGCGGCCGGGGATCTGGTACGCCGGCTCCACCGACTCGTTCTCCTTCGCCGACGACCCCGAAAGGGCCAAGGGCGTGGTGGTGCTCGACACCGACAGCGGCCAGTGCCACCACGAGGCGCTCGAGGGCCAGCGCCCCCTCGTCACCCTGGAGACCGTGCACGCCCTCGGGCTGTCGCCGTCCGAGGTCCAGGCCCAGGTGATGGATCGGGTCAGCGGGGTGCCCGAGGGCGCGGTGGCCCGGCTGTACATCGACGACGTGGACACTGAGGCGTGGCGCCTGCTCGACCTCGACGCCGTGTGGGACGCAGGCGCCGCCGCGCTGCACCTGAAGCTCGAGCCTCGCTTCGCCGACGTCACCGCCCACGTGGAGCTCCCCGAGCTCGACTCCATTCCCGGTCGCTGGGAGCGCTACCTCGTGGACCAGGACCTCGTGGGCTACGACCGCTCCCGCATCAAGGACCTGGGCCTCGAGTACCTGGCCCGGGCCGTGGAAGTGGGGGAGTAGGGGAGCCGTGCGCATAACCCGGCTGTATCTGCGCAACTACCGGGTCTACGAGGACGAGCTGGACCTGGAGCTCCCCCCCGGCCTGGTGGGCATTTACGGCCCAAACGGAGCCGGAAAATCCGTCTTGATCGAGGCGATCCTGTGGACCCTCTATAGCTACTCCCGCACAGCCAAGGAGCAGGTGCGCACCGCGGAGGTTGGCGGCGACTGCGTGACCGAGGTGGAGTTTGAGCACGAGGGCCACCTCTACCTGGTGCGGCGCACGCTGACGGGCATCCACTCCACGGTGAAGGCCCAGGCCGAGGCCGACGGGGCCCAGGTGACCGAGGGCAACCAGTCGGTGCGCCAGTACGTGCACTCGGTGCTGGGCATGGACGCCCACGCCTTTCGGGCTTCGGTCTTCGCCGAGCAGAAGCAGCTGGCCGCCTTCTCCCAGCAGCGGCCCGCCGAGCGCCGAGACCTGGTGCTGCGCCTGCTCGGCATCACCCCCCTCGACAAGGCCCGTGACGAGGCTCGCAAGGACTCCCGTGCGGCCAACGAGGCGTTCCAGCACGCACGCCGGGTGCTCCCCGACCTCGACGCCCTCCAGGCCGAGGCC
>JADDQT010000250.1 GCA_016781225.1 Actinomycetota bacterium | reverse complement strand
CCTTGGCCCACCACCGGTCCGACGATGCTCTTCATCGGGCGCCACGAGAGCCGCAAGGGTCTGGACGTGCTCCTCGACGCCATGCGCCTCCTGCCGCCGGAGGTCCGGCTGTGGCTGGGGGGCGACGGCCCCCAGACCGCTGAGCTGCGCGCTCGCAGCGCCGACGATCCCCGTGTGGAATGGCTCGGCGTCATCGACGACGAGGAGGCCGCCTCCCGGCTACGGGGTGCCGACGTCTTCTGCGCCCCGTCGGTACACGGCGAGTCCTTCGGGGTGGTGCTCCTCGAGGCCATGGCCGCCGGCACGCCCATCGTCGCCAGCAACCTCCCCGGCTATCGAAACGTCGCCTCGCCCGGCCAGCACGCCCTCATGGTGACGCCCGGCGACGCGGAGGCGTTGGCCGGAGCCGTGAGCAAGGTGCTAGGCGATGCCCGGTTGGGGGCGCGGCTCGCCTCCGCCGGCCAGGAGCGTGCCCGCCAGTTCGGGATGGATGAGCTCGTGCAGCGCTACCTGGAGCTGTACGAGGTGGCCCGCCGGGCCTTCTCCGGTCGGACCTGAGGCCTTTACCGGAGCCGAGCGGAGGAAGCTGCCACCTCCGGGGCGGGACTCGACCGTATGCTGAGCACCGCATGAGGGTGCAGCTCTGACTTCGGACCTCGACGACCGCGTCACAGCCAACAAGCGCCGCGCAGCCTTGCTCGCCGGCCTGTTCGCAACAGTCCTGGCTCTGGTGATCTTCGTCCTGAGCCTCGTCTTCGTGCCGCCCTTGGTCGGCCTGCTGATCGCCCTCGCCGCCGCCGCTGCGCTCACCGCGGTTGCCGTGGCCAAGTCCACCGACGTGGCTCTGTGGATGATCGGCGCCCGCCCCGCTCACCCCGTCGAGCACGCACGTCTGCACAATCTCGTCGAGAGCCTCTGCTTCTCGTCGGGTCTTCCGAAACCCGGCGTGCACGTGGTGGAGGACTCCTCGATCAACGCCTTTGCCGCCGGGCGCGGTCCGCGCCACGCCGCTATCGGGGTGACGAGCGGGCTGCTCCGAAGCTTCACCCCCATTGAGCTCGAGGCAGTGCTTGCCCATGAGCTGAGCCGCGTCAAGAGCTACGAGGTCCTGGTCTCGACCCTGGCCGTCACGATGGTCGGCCTGGTCGCATCCCCGCTGCCGGACGACGTGTCCACCCGGCTCGTGACCGGCGCCGGGGGGGCCCGTCAGGACTTCGTGGCCGACATCACCGGCGTCTCGTTGACGCGTTACCCCCCCGGTCTCATCTCGGCGCTGGAGAAGGTCCGCCAGGACGAGACCCTCGTTCGGGTCAGGTCGACGTCCGCCGCCCAGCTGTGGCTCGAGCCCTTCGGCCCAGCCGCCGAGGTGCGCCCGGGCGAGGTAGATCGCAGCCGCCTGGACGCGCGTATCGAGGCGCTGAGGGAGCTGTGAGGAGCCGCGGCCGAGCACAGCCGAAGACGGTGCGCAGGTTGGCGCCGCTCGTAGCGGGCCTGTGCCTGCTCGTGGCCTGCAAGGGAAACACCAGGAGCGACGAGGCAAGCCTGCCGCCTGCGACGCCCACGTCGCCGGTGCCGAGCGGTCCGCTCTCGCCGCTCACCGGCCTACCCATCGACCCCGCTCTGGCCGGCCGCCCCGCCCTCGTCGTCAAGATCGACAACGCGCCCAGGGCCCGTCCCCAGACAGGCCTCGTCGAGGCCGACGTGGTCGTCGAAGAGGAGGTGGAGGGCGGGATCACTCGCTTCGCCAACATCTTCCACTCCCGCGACGCGGCCAACGTCGGCCCCGTGCGCTCGGCCCGCTCCACCGACATCCTCATCGCCTCGGCCCTGAACCGACCGCTGTTCGCCTACTCCGGGGCCAACCTGGCCTTCCAGAACCTCATCGCCCGATCGCCACTGGTCGACGCCGGCGTGGACAGGTTCCCCCAGGACTACCGGCGGGAGTCGCGGCGCCCCGCTCCCTACAACCAGTTCTCGTCCACGCCCGGACTCTTCTCACACGTACCGCCGGGCGCCGGCCCTCCACCGCCGCTTTTCGCCTTCCGGCAGGCCGGGCAGCCTGCCGATGCCGTGGGGGCCGCCCCGGTCACGGGGGTGGACGTGGAGTTCCGTGGCGTCGTGGTCATCGGCGTGCAGTACCGGTGGGACGCCCCCTCGGGGACGTGGCGGCGGAGCCAGGACGGAGGCCCCCATGTGGACACCGGCGGCGCGCAGGTCGCTCCCCGCAACGTTGTGGTGCAGTTGGTCAACTACCGCGACACCGGTTTCAAGGACCAGTCCGGATCGTCCGTGCCCGAGGCCGAGCTGGTGGGAGAGGGCGAAGCCTGGGTGTTCACCGACGGCAAGATCGTGAGGGGCAGATGGAAGAAGACCGCACCCGAGGCCGTCACCGAGTACCTCGATCCCTCCGGTGCTCCGATCCAGCTGACGCCCGGGCCCACCTGGATCGAGCTGGCCCGTCCGGGCAAGGCTGCCGTCATTCCCTGAGCGCAGCTAGCCGGCGGGCGGGGGTTTCTCGACCGGAGTCCTAGACTGGCGTCATGCCTGAGCTGATGGTCCCCTCGCCGGCCCGCACAGGGACCGAGCGCGTCAAGCGCGGCCTGGCCGAGATGCTGCGGGGCGGAGTGATCATGGACGTGGTGACCGCCGAACAGGCCAAGGTCGCCGAGGATGCGGGGGCCGTGTCCGTGATGGCCCTGGAACGGGTGCCGGCCGACATCCGCCGTGACGGCGGGGTGGCCCGCATGAGCGACCCGGCCATGATCCAGGACATCAAGGCCGCGGTCACGATCCCGGTGATGGCCAAGGCCCGCATCGGCCACTTCGCCGAGGCTCAGGTCCTCCAGGCCCTCGGCGTGGACTACGTCGACGAGTCCGAGGTGCTCACCCCGGCCGACGAGGCCCATCACATCGACAAGTGGGGCTTCACCGTGCCCTTCGTCTGCGGAGCCACCAACCTGGGCGAGGCCCTGCGGCGCATCTCGGAGGGTGCGGCCATGATCCGCTCGAAGGGGGAGGCCGGCACGGGGGACGTGAAGGAGGCGGTTCGCCACCTCCGATCCATCGTGGGCGACATGAAGAAGATCACCCAGGCCGACTCGGCCGAGATCTACGCCTGGGCCAAGCACCTCCAGGCACCCGTCGGCCTGGTGGCCGAGATCGCCCAGACCGGGAGGCTGCCCGTGCCGATGTTCTGTGCCGGCGGCATCGCCACTCCGGCCGATGCTGCGCTGGTCATGCAGCTCGGTGCGGAGGCCGTCTTCGTGGGCTCGGGCATCTTCAAGTCGTCCGACCCGGCCCGCACGGCCGTCGCAATCGTGGAGGCCACCACCC
>JADDQT010000249.1 GCA_016781225.1 Actinomycetota bacterium | reverse complement strand
CGGCATCCTCGACGGGCGACCGGCCACCACCTACTGGGCGTCGCTGGAGCAGCTGACCTCGCTCGGCACCGGGATCGAAGCCCGACCACACGACCGCTTCGTCGACGCCGGGGCGGTAGTCACCGCAGCCGGAGTCTCGGCGGGTATAGACATGGCCCTGCACCTGGTCCGCCGGCTCCATTCCGAGGAGCGGGCGCGCGACGTGCGTCGGCACATCCAGTACGATCCCGAGCCGCCGGTGTGATCCGGGCGCCTTACGTTCCGGCCCTCACTGACCCACCCTCGTGAACCTATGGACTCCCAAGAGCTGAACTTCTCCACCCCGGGACGGGGCCTCGTGGACATCACGGACGACGTGAGCGGCTTCTGCCGTGGTAAGGGCGACGGGCTGGTCCACCTCTTCGCTGCCCATGCCACGGCCGGGCTGGCCGTCATGGAGCTCGGCTCGGGCTCCGAGCCCGACCTCGAGGAGCTGCTCGATCGCCTGATGCCGCGGGACGACCGCTACACCCACAGCCACGGCGCCACCGGCCACGGTGCGGACCACCTCCTGCCCGTGCTCGTGAGCCCGTCGCTCGTGCTGCCGGTCGTCGGAGATCGTCCCGCCCTGGGCACCTGGCAGAGCGTGGTGCTGGTGGACACCAACAAGGACATCTCCGAGCGCCGCGTCCGGGCCAGCTTCCTGGCGGGGTAGAAGGCGTGACAAACGAGGTCTCGTCACAGTTCCAGCGCACCATCGAGGAGGGCGAGAACCGGCTCAGCCGCAGCGTGCCTTCGCTCCTCGCCACAGGTGCGGTGGGCGGGATCGACGTCGGCGTGGGGGTGTTCGCTCTGCTTCTGGTCGAGGAGAGCACCCACAACGATCTCCTGGCCGGCCTTGCCTTCGGCATCGGCTTCATCGCCCTCACCCTGGCCAACAGCGAGCTGTTCACGGAGAACTTCCTGGTTCCCATCGTCGCCGTGACCACGAGGCGGGCCCGGCCCTCTGCTGTCCTGCGGCTATGGCTCGGGACGGCGGCTACCAATCTGGTGGGCGGGTGGCTGATCATGGCCGTGGTCATGGCGGGCGTACCCAAGCTGCACCAGACGGCCGTGGAAGCTGCGACCCACTACACCGAGCTGGGTCTCGGGTGGGAGTCGTTCGCGTCGGCGATCCTTGGTGGTGCCGTCATCACCCTCATGACGTGGATGGAGCGGGGCAGCAAGGCCGAGGTCGGACGGCTGGTGGCCGCCGTGGTCGCCGCCTTCCTCCTCGGGGCGGGAAAGCTCACCCACGCCATCGTGGTGTCCCTCCTCCTCTTCGCCGGCCTCCAAGCCGGTGCCCCGTACGGCTACCTCGACTGGCTGGGGTTCCTCGGCTGGGCCACGCTCGGAAACATGGTGGGTGGCATCGGTCTGATCACCGTGCTCCGCCTCGTCCAGGTGGGGAGGGCATCCGTCAGCCCGCAGAGCGACATCGATTCTCCCGGGGCCATGGCTTCAGGCGAGGGCGCCTCCGAAGAGGGGTCGTCGGGCGACGGCAGGGCCGCCGAGGAGGCCGAAAGCGGGCCGAACACCCAGTCGAGCGAAGAGGCGAAGCTCCAGCGCTCACCTTGACGGCGCCGATGCCGTTCGTAGGGCCGGTGCACGACCGCGCCCCGGAACCGCCTACGGTTGAGAGATGGACTGGAACATCAAGCTCCCCGAGACCGAGGTCGAGGAGGGGGCAATCAAGTGCAGCTTCTGCAACAGCTCCCGGATTCCCGAGGACGAGGCGTTCGCCGGGCCCGACGTCTTCATCTGCCACCAGTGCGTGACCTCGCTGGCCGCACAGGTGGACGACTCGGCGGACATGGTGCTCGACTCCCCCGAGGGGGCTGAGCCCGAGAATCCCCGCACGTGCAACTTCTGCCAAGGCCAGCAGGACTTCGCGGGCGCCATCTTCGCCGGCAACGAGAAGAACCTCTACGTGTGCTTCGACTGCGTCACCGGCTTCTCGAAGTCCATCGGACAAGGCGTGAGCTGAGCGTTCTCCCGCCGTAGCGGGGGCGGGCGGGATCAGACGTCGAGGGTTGTGGCCACGAGCTCGAAGGCGTCGCCGACGGTGCGTGCGTCCTCGGGCTCGAAGTCGGGGAGCTTCACCGAGAACGCCTCGTTCAGGGCCAGGGTGATCTCGATAACGGCCAGGCTGTCGGCGCCCAGATCCTTGTCCCACAGCGCTTCGGGGACCACCCGCTCCTGCTCCACGTCGAGCACTTCGGCCACGCACTCCTGGAAGGTCTTGTAGGCGCTCTCTCGGTCCACGGGCGTCACTGTATCCCCCGATGGTCCCCGCCTGGCGGTGAGTGCCTGACAGAGGAGCGCCGGATGCCGACCGCTACGCTCGGCGTCCATGCGACCCGACGAGCTGCTCCCGCACCGGCCGCCCTTCCTGTTCGTCGACGAGATCGCCGACGTGGTGCCGGGGGAGTCAGCCAGGGGCCGGTGGCACCTCACCGGCGAGGAGGCCTTCTTCGCCGGCCACTTTCCCTGCCGGCCGACCCTGCCCGGCGTGCTCATGGTGGAGGCCATCGCCCAGCTGGGTGGTGTGGCTCTGCTGGCGCACGACTCCTACCGCGGCAAGCTGCCTCTGTTCGCCGGCATCGACAAGGCACGGTTCCGCCGCCAGGGCGCCCCCGGCGACACCCTCGACCTCGAGGTCACCCTTCACCACATGGGCAACAGCGCGGGAAAGGGCTCCGGTCGGGCCCTGATCGGCGGAGCGGTGGCGTGCCAGGCCGAGATGTTCTTCGCCCTGGTCCCCTACGAGACGTGCGAAGCCCCCGAGGACGGCGCCTGACCGGTAAGTCCGCTTCGAACGAACGCGGCTCGATGCTGCTGCTCAGGCCCGGCGGAAGACCAGGGTGGCGTTGTGGCCGCCGAAGCCGAAGCTGTTGCTGACGACGACGTCGACGTCTGCCTCCCGGGCGGTGTTGGGCACGTAGTCCAGGTCGCAGTCGGGATCGGGCGTCTCGTAGTTGATGGTGGGAGGCAGGATCCCCGTCTGGAGCGCCTTCAGGCAGGCGAATGCCTCCAGGGCACCGGCGGCGCCTATGAGGTGCCCGGTCATCGACTTGGTGGACGACATCGGCACGCCGGAGCCGAAGACGGCCTTCACCGCCGCGCTCTCGATGCGGTCGTTGGGCGGGGTGGCCGTGCCGTGGGCGTTGATGTAGCCGACGTCGGACGGGTCGACGCGGGCGTCGGCGATGGCCATGCGCATCGACTCGATGGCACCCTTGCCCTCGGGGTGGGGAGCAGTCATGTGGTGGGCGTCGCAGGTGGCCCCGTAGCCGACCACCTCGCCCAGGACTGGAGCCCCCCTGGCCAGGGCCGACTCCCGCTCCTCGAGCACCAGCGTGGCCGCTCCCTCGGCGGCCACGAAGCCGTCCCTGCCGGCGTCGAAGGGACGCGACGCCCGCTCGGGGTCGTCGTTGAGCTCGGAGAGGGCCTTGAGGGCGGCGAACCCGGCC
>JADDQT010000044.1 GCA_016781225.1 Actinomycetota bacterium | reverse complement strand
CGCCGCCGCCGCCGCCCACGACTGGGGCCTGGTCGGCCCCCGAGTGGTGGTCCACCAGCCCGGCGGTGACGCCACGGTGACCTTGGAGGACGGCAGCGTGGTCCTCACCGGCCCGGTCCGGCACGTCGCCCGCATCGAGGTCGAGGTGGGTGGACCGTGAGCCTCATCGAACGCACCTTCAGGGAGAAGATCATCCTCGTCGGTGTGGCCATCCCCCCGGTCGGGCTCGACGAGACCGAGGCCCACCTCGACGAGCTGGCCCTCCTGGTGGACACTGCCGGCGCCGACGTCGTCGAACGGGTCGTCCAGCGCCGGGACCGACCGGACCCCGCCACCTACGTCGGCCGGGGCAAGGCCGAGGAGCTGCGCGAGCTGTCGCTCGACGTCGACTCGGACACGGTGGTGTTCGACGACGAGCTGAGCCCGGCCCAGCAGCGCAACCTGGAGAAGATCCTGGGCCGTACCGCCATCGACCGCACGGCGGTGATCCTCGACATCTTCGCCCAGAACGCCCACACCCTCGAGGGCAAGGTGCAGGTGGAGCTGGCGCTCCTCCGCTACCGCCTGCCCCGGCTGCGGGGCCGGGGCGTCTCGCTGTCCCAGCAGGCCGGCCGCATCGGGACCAGAGGTCCGGGCGAGACCCAGCTCGAGGTCGACCGTCGCCGCCTCCTGCGCCGGATGACCAAGCTCGAGGCCGAGCTCGTGGAGCTGACCAAGAACCGCCGGGTCCAGCGCAAGGCGCGCCAGCGCGGCCGGCAGCGATCGGTGTCGCTGGTGGGCTACACCAACGCCGGGAAGTCGACGCTGCTCAACCGCTTGACCGACGCCGACGAGCTGGTGGAGGACCGCCTGTTCGCCACTCTGGACCCCCGTACCCGCCGCCTGGAGCTCCCCGGCGGCGAGGGGGTCCTGGTGTCGGACACCGTGGGCTTCGTGCGCAAGCTTCCCCACCAGCTGGTGGAGGCCTTCCGCTCCACGCTGGAGGTGGTGAAGGAGTCCGACCTGCTCGTGCAGGTGGTCGACTCGGCTGCCGCCGACCCCGAGGAGCAGATGGGGGCCGTTCGCAGCGTGCTGGATCAGATCGGTGCCGGGGACATTCCCGAGCTGTTGGTGTTCAACAAGGCTGACGCCACGGACGAGGCCAAGCGGCTCGCCGCCGAACATGCGGGGGCGGTGCCGGTGTCCGCCGCCAACGGAGAGGGCGTTGACCACCTCGTGTCGCTGATGGGAGACCGTCTACGGGCCAGCGATCGAGTGGTGGAGCTCGTCGTGCCTTTCGCCCGAGGTGACGTGGTGGCTGCCGTGCACCGGGAGGGCGACGTGCTGGTGGAGCAGCACGAGGATGGAGCCACTCGCCTGCGCGCCCGCCTGGACGGCGCCGGCACCGCCCGCTTCTCCGAGTTCCTGGTCACGTGATTCGAGGTCGCCAGCGGTGACGTCGACCGGGGGGTTCGTGCCCCCCGTCTACCCATACGAGCGCCTGCTTGCCTTCAAGGACAAAGCGGAGGCCGTCGAAGGGGGCATCGTCGACCTCTCCATCGGCACCCCCTGTGATCCTCCGGCCGCGATGGTGGTGGAGGCTCTGGCCAAGAGCGGGACCGAGCGCGGCTACCCGCAATCGGTCGGCAGCCCCCGGTACCGGGCGGCGGCGGCGGGGTGGGTGACCCGGCGCTTCGGCGTGGAGCTAGAACCCTCGACGGTGTTCGCCTGTGTCGGCGCCAAGGAGTTCGTGACCTCGCTGCCCCATTGGCTGAGGCTGCGTTCTCCCGACCGCGACACCGTGCTGTATCCCGCCCTCTCCTATCCCAGCTACGAGATGGGAGCCATCCTTGCCGGTTGCCGGGCCGTGCCCGTGCCCCCCGACGAGGCCGGGCGACTCAACCTGGCCGCCGTTGACGAGGCCGACGCCGCCCGAGCCCTTGTCCTGTGGGTCAACTCCCCGGGCAACCCCGCCGGCCAGCTGGAGGACCTGGGGGCGGCCGCGGCCTGGGGCCGGGAGCACGCCGTACCGGTGTTCAGCGACGAGTGCTACGTGGAGTTCACGTGGAACGGCCGGCCCCGAACCATCCTCGAGCACGGGGTCGACGGCGTGGTGGCCCTGCACTCCCTCTCCAAGCGCTCGAACGTGGCCGGGCTGCGCGCCGGCTTCTACGCCGGCGACGACTCCCTGACGCGGTATCTGTCCGAGGTGCGCAAACACGCCGGGCTCCTGGTGCCGGGACCGGTGCAGTTCGCCGCCGCGGTGGCTCTGGACGACGACGCCCAGGTGGAGCTCCAGCGGGCCGTCTACACCGAACGGCTGCAGCGCTTCGCCGAGGTCCTCGTCGACCTTGGTGCGGGCGCGACGGTCCCCGGCGGGGGCTTCTACCTGTGGGCCACTGCGCCCGGCGGCGACGCGTGGGCCTTCGCCGAGACCCTGGCCGCCGAGGGCGGATGCCTGGTGAGCCCCGGCGACCTGTACGGCCCGTCGGGCACCGGTCACGTGCGGGTGGCGCTGGTGCAGCC
Source organism: Actinomycetota bacterium (assembly GCA_016781225.1). Taxonomy (GTDB): domain Bacteria; phylum Actinomycetota; class Acidimicrobiia; order Acidimicrobiales; genus YB1-3. Next base: position 8,607 of record JADDQT010000044.1, on the reverse strand, counting down.
TCGCGAGCGCCTGGACCTCGTGGCCCAGCGCCTCGGGATGCCCACGCCGTCCTAGTGGGATTGGTAGGGACCTAGGCAGCGGCGGGCCATTAGCCTCCCCTTCTCATGGCCGACCTGTCCGAGCGAATCGACGAGCTCTGGCAGCGCCGAGCCGAGATCGAGCCAGGTGACCCCGAAGCCACTGCTCCGGTCCATCAGGCCATCGACCTCCTCGACTCGGGAAAGGCGCGAGTGGCCGAGATCGACGAGGGCGGCGAGGTGGTGGTGCACCAGTGGCTGAAGCAGGCCATCCTGCTGCTGTTCCGCCTGTCGGCCATGGAGACCGTCGAGGTCGGCCCGTTCGAGTTCGCCGACCGCATCCCCCTCAAGCGGGACTACGCCGCAGCCGGAGTACGGGTGGTGCCCGGCGGTTCGGCCCGATGGGGTTCGTTCCTCGACAGAGGCGTGGTGCTCATGCCGAGCTACGTCAACATCGGCGCCCGGGTGGGCTCCAACACCATGGTGGACACGTGGGCCACCGTTGGCTCTTGCGCCCAGGTGGGGGCCAACGTCCACCTGTCGGGAGGAGTGGGCATCGGCGGCGTGCTCGAGCCCCCCCAGGCGGCACCGGTGATCGTGGAGGACGACGCCTTCGTGGGCAGCCGGTGCATGGTCACCGAGGGAGCTCGGGTCGGGAGGGGCGCGGTGCTCGGTGCCGGCGTGATCCTCAACCCCTCGATGCGGGTGATCGACGCCGAAACGGGGGAGGACCTGAGCCGGGGGGTGGTGCCGCCCTGGTCCGTCGCCGTCTCCGCCACGCGCCCCCGGTCCTTCGCCGGCGGCACCTTCGGGCTGCCGTGCGTGCTGGTGATCAAGCGCCTCGCCGAGGGCCAGCGCCACGACAAGGCCCAGCTCAACGAGGTCCTGCGCGATCATGGGGTGGCCACGTGAGCACGGGGTGGCCGGTGAGGGCTGCCCCACGGCCATGACCGATCTGCTGGCCCGCTGCGCCCAGCTGGTCGACATCCCATCGGTCAGCCACCACGAGGCCGAGATAGTCGAGTTCCTCGAAGGCGAGCTGCGTGGGCTGCCCTGGTTGCGGGTGGAGCGGGTGGACCACAACCTGGTGGCCCGCACCGAGTTGGGCCGGCCGCACCGGCTGGCCCTTGCCGGTCACGTGGACACGGTGCCGCCGAACGGCAACGAGCGGGCCCGCGTGGACGGCGACGTGTGCTGGGGCCTCGGCTCCTGTGACATGAAGTCGGGCTGCGCCGTCATCCTCGAGCTGGCCAGAGCCGTGGCCGAGCCGGCGGTGGACGTCACCTACGTCTTCTACGAGTGCGAGGAGGTCGGCCCGGAGTTCAACGGCCTCAGCCGGCTCTTCGCCGAGCGCCCCGACCTGCTGGTCGCCGACGCCGCCGTGCTGGGCGAGCCCACCAGTGCCCGGATCGAGGCTGGGTGCCAGGGTACGCAGCACCTCGAGGTCACCCTGGTGGGAGAGCGGGCTCACTCGGCCCGACCGTGGATGGGCCGCAACGCCATCCACCGCCTGGCGCCCGTGCTGGAGCGTTGTTCCTCCTATGAGGGGCGGCGGCCGGTGCTCGACGGGTGCGAGTTCCGCGAGTCCCTCCAGGTGGTGTCGGTGGCCGGAGGCGTGGCCGGCAACGTGGTGCCCGACCGGGCCACCGTCAACCTCAATTACCGCTTCGCACCCGACCGCAGCGGGGAGGAGGCGGCTCTACACGTTCGTGACGTCCTGGGCGACGCCGTGGACGAGGCGGGCGGCGACACGGTACGGCTGGTGGACAACGCGGATGGAGCCAGGCCCAACCTCACCCATCCTCTCCTGAGCGCGCTGTCCTCCCGGGCTCCAGTTCCACCGGTGGCCAAGCTGGGATGGACCGACGTGGCCTTCTTCGCCGCCCGCGGAATCCCCGCGGTCAACTTCGGTCCCGGCGACCCGAGCGTGGCCCACGCCGCGGCCGAGTGCGTGCAGCGCTCGGAGATGGAAACCGTGTACGCCGCCTTGGAGTCGCTGCTGCTCAGCGGGGCATGAAGATGCGTCCTTTGGGCCCAGTGGCCGACGATGTCGCGGTGGCGGCTACCACGGTGATCGAGCTGAGGGTTGGGCTGGTGGTGAGGAAGCAGGGCCGCCCACGAAGCGCCCATGACCTGCTCATCGCAGCCACCGCCCGGGCCACTCATCGGACGGTGGTGAGTGGCGACTCGTCGGCCTTCGCCGATCTCCCCGGAGTGGACTTCCGAGCCGGCACGGGTCACCGTCGAGGGTGAGCAGAGACGGCGTGGCCCGCGTCGGGTGTTCGGGCTGGATCTACAAGCACTGGCGAAACACGGTGTACCCGGATTCGCTGCCACAGCGCCGGTGGTTCGAGCACTACGCCACCATGTTCGACACCGTGGAGGTAAACAACAGCTTCTACCGCCTTCCCACGGAGGCGGCGGTCGAGGGCTGGGCAGCGCAGGCGCCCCCCGGTTTCTCCTACGCCCTCAAGCTGGGCGCCTTCGGGTCACACCGCATGAAGCTGCGGGACGCGGGTTCCTGGTTGCCCAACCACCTCGACCGCCTCGAGCGGTTGGGCCCGACGGCGGGCCCGACGCTGGTACAGCTCCCACCCCGCTGGCGGCGCAACGCCGAGCGCCTCGACGAGTTCCTGTCGGTGGCGCCGGTCACAAGGCGCTGGGCCGTCGAGGTACGCGAGCCCTCGTGGTTGCACGACGAGGTCTACGACGTGCTGCGCAGGCATGGCGCCGCCCTGTGCATCCACGACCTGCTGGCCGACCACCCGTGGGAGCTGACCACCGGGTGGGCCTACGTGCGCTTCCACGGTCCCCATGCCACCGAGCGGGCCTACCAGGGAAGGTACGGGGAGGAGGTCCTGCGCCCGGTGGCCGAGCGGCTCCGCACCTGGCTCGACGACGGCTGTGACGTCTACGCCTACTTCAACAACGACGACTCGGGCTTCGCCGTGGAGGACGCCCGCTGGCTGGCCGAGGAACTCGATAGTCCGTAACTCGATGGTCTGAGCTCGTCAGACCCTGATGACGGCGACCTCGGGTATCTCGTCAAAGTCATCGTCTTGGGTGACAACCGGCACGTGGAGTGACATGGCCGTTGCCGCGATCCACGAGTCATTGATCGGCATCCGCTGACCTCGTCCACGGAGCACGACGCGGAGCCTCGCCCATTCCTCGGCGACCCGCTCGTCGACGGGCATCGCTTCGAGCGTGAGCATCTCGGTGAGTGTCACCAGGCGACGATTCCGCGTCACTACGTCGGTGGCGGCCAGGACTCCAGCACGCAGCTCACCCAGCGTCACGACCGAGACGGCGAGCTCGGACGGGAGCCTCCCCTCGTCGAGGGGTCGACCTGACTCGCGGGCGACGAACACGCTGGTATCGGCCAGGCCGCGGCTCACGGAAGGGGCAGATCGTCAGTGCTGTCCGGTGACAGTGTGGTCAAGTCATGGGCCAGCCCAGGATCGGCCTGGTGGCGGACGAGACGGCGAACGAACTCGTCGCGGGCCAACCACCTCGGCCGCCGGCCGACTGGCCGCAGGACGGCCACGGCGCGGCCATCCACGGTGATGGTCACGTCCTCGCCCGCTTCCACCCGGGCGAGAAGTGCCCGGGTTGCGTTGCGCAATTCTCGGGAGGCGACCTCGGCCATGCGACGACCGTAGCACTCCGCTACACCCCGGCAGTCCACAGTTGCCTCCCTTCAGCCTTCGTCGAGGCCCAGCTCCCTGCGGAGCCGGTCCGGCCTGAGGGCGAAGAATCCACTGTCCGGCTCTGGTAGGGGTTGCTGGCGATCAGTCGGCACAACTCGTCGCGACGGGTGGGATCGTCCGCCGCCTGGCGCGGCGTGAGCCCGCCAAGGGCGGGGACGGTCTCATCCAGCCACCGCTGCTCCATGCGATCCTGCACCTGGCTGATGACAGCCGGATCGGCGGCCGTCTTGTCGGCGGTGGCGGCGCCGCTGGCATCGTCCGGGGAACCGGGCGCCGGCGGCACCGGAAGCGGATCGCGTCCCGGCACGAAGGCACGCCGCCGGTCTGCGACGACCCGGGCCCCGGCCAGCCCGTCGCTCAGGCGTGCCAGCACCCGCTCCATGCGTGGTTCGCTCGTCGTGTCGATGCTGATGGTGCTCCCCTCCAGGCGGAGCGTGGCCCGCAGGATGGATTCGTCGTCGCCGATGTCGTGCATCTCCACCCAGGCGCCGTCCTGCGCCTCGTAGTTGGCCTCGAGGAACGCTCGTGCCGTCTCCGGCTCGGGCACCTCGACGGTGGCAGTGCACACCACCATCGCCTCCCCCTCGCGGGTCTGGAGCTCGGGAGGGCGGTGCAACCGGGCCACGTATTCGAGGAGGTCCTCCCCCTCCGCGTCGTCGAGGAGGTCGAGAAGAGCGGACTCGGTGCCCGGTGCCACGGCGAACAGCCCGCCGACGAACTGGTTTGTCTCGCCGTCGGGAACGACCCTGGCGCACACCAGGCCGGTGACCTTGGCCTGCCTGGAGAAGGTGCGCTCCCGCACGTCGAGGCGGTCACCGGTACGCAGGTCCCGGACCCGCAGCCCGTCACCCGGGCGGGCCTCGAGGACCTCGTAGACGCTGCGCTCGACGAGGAGCCACGCCGAGGCGAGGAGCGCTTCGTCATCGGGCAGCAAAGGTCCCCGTTCGGCAACGAAGCGCTCGAACCAACCTCCCTCGTGTAGGGCCACGTCGGTCACCAACGGGTCGGCCAGCGCCTCGGTGAGCGATGCCGCGTCGTCGGGATCCAGCGCCCTGAACCGGGCCAGCTCGAGGACGTCGTAGCCGGGCTGCCCGCCGCGGCGCTCGATGTAGGCGACGGCCTTGCGGTACAGCCATCCCACCCGGTCCGGCAGTGATGCCGGCGCCGGCTGACCGAGGTGGCACTGCTTGAACTTGCGCCCGGAGCCGCACCAGCAGGCGTCGTTGCGGCCCAACCGGGGGCCGGTCGGTTCGGTGAAGGGCACTACCTCGGCCAGGTCCCGGTTGTCCTCGATGCCGATCCCGAGCCGCCGCCACAGCCGTGCTGCCCTGACGGCGTCACCTCGGTCCGACGCGTACCAGGCCAGCCGGTCCACAGCTGGGCCCCATGTGGGGTCACTCTCGACGGCGATGTGCAGGTGCTGCTCGGCGACGACAGCCTCGCCCCGTCGCTCGGCCACCACGGCCAAGAGCCAGCGTGCCACGGCGCGTGTCTTGGGCTTTGTGGCCGCCTCGACCAGACGCTCGGCGAAGGCCTCGGTGGCCTGGAGAAGGTCGGGGTCGTCGTGGAGGCCGAGCAGCTCGTTGGTCATCACCGAGAGCAGATGCGGGTCGTACAGGTCGTCGGCGGCCTCGCGGAGGGCGGATCGATGGGCGTCGGGGTCGTCGCAAACCTCGAGGATCCGCACCGCGGCGTCGCGCTGGTTTTCGTCGTCGAGCTGGTCGAACACTCGCGACGTCTGGCGCAGTCGCTTCTGGTGGTTCCACACCGAGGGCTCGTGGGCCACCTGGTCCTGGCGTCGCTCGAGCCCGGCTGCGGCGCACAGGTGATCCAGTGGAGGCCGTGGCCGGGACAGCACATCGCGATCTTGAGCCAGCATCCCGAGCACGAGGTCCTGGCCGGAGACGGGGAGGCCCGGCTCGTCGATCTCGGTGTCGTATACCGATCGCACCAGGGCGACCAGCTCGTCGTCGAGGGGTGGCGGTGCCTGGAGGCGCTCCAGCGACACGACGCCGTCGGGATCGACGCCCACGGCCACCACGTCGCCGGCGGCGAGGCCCGACAGCCACCCCTCCGGGCCGTCCCAGGCCAGGTGGCCGGCTTCGACGGAGAACGGCTCCACGACCCCACCGTCCGCCAGCCTGAGCTCGGTGAAGTGGTTGAATCCGGCCAGGTCGAAGACCGCGTTCATGATCCCGAGACTGGTCTCAGTCTCGTTCAGGCGGTGTGTGAGCACGATGCCCTCGGTGAGCGAGGCCACGTGCACCATGAGGTCACCGGCCAGGTACTCGAGCACACCTTGATCGACAAGCCGATCGGAGACCCGGTCGAGGAGCCCCTCCTCGACGTCGTCGTCCAGATGGAGGCCGAGACGGTCGGCGACCAGATAGTCGAGCTGGTCCGCCACGATGGGCTGATGTTCTCGGACGATCTGGATCAACGCCTCTTCGATCTGGGCGACGGACGGCAGCGGCAGGCGGTCGAGAGCCGCTGCGTACTCCGAGGCCTCGAACGGTCGATCCTGGCCCAGTGCGGCCGAAATGGCCTGAGCCAAGGGCAGCTCGAGTTGGGCGAGGACACTGGCCCGGTCGTGGCCACCCGCCATGAGGCGCTGAGCGGTGGCCCACACCTCGGGCGGGTCCTCATCGGCGATCTGGTTGGCGACGATGTGCCGCAACGTCAGGCGCAGGTTTGTAGGCCCATCCTCGGTTCCGTTGCCGGTTATGTCCTCGGTCTCCTCCTCGCCCTGGCCCAGCTCCTCGGCGATCAGCGCGGCCCGGTCATCAGGGTCGTCGGCGTCGGCCCAGGAGGGCAGGCCGTCGAACAGCAGCTTCACCTTGTCGGCGTCCATGGCAAACACCCTACGAAATCGGGGGTGCTCCACCGGTGACCCGAGCCACAGGCTGGGGGGGGAAGGTATCGCGCTTTGCGATACATTACACCCGTCATGACACATGCCATCTCGGTCCGACTCGATGACGAAGCGGTACGTGCGCTGCGGGCACTCGAGTCTGCTGGGATGTCGAGGTCCGAGGCGATCCGCTCGGCGTTGGTGGCGTCAGCGCGCCGGCTTCGTCGCAGCTCCGAGCTTGCCGCTGAAGTCGCTGCCTTGGAGGCGGACGACGACGATCGCGACGAGATGCTGGCCGTCGCTGGTCTGATGGAGTCGCTGCGTGCTCCGAGGTGACGTCTACCGGTTCAAGCTCCCGAAGGGTGCCGGCCACGAGCAGCATGGAGACCGGTTCGGTGTCCTGGTCCAAGCCGACGAGTTCCTGCCCCGCTCGGTCGTGCTCGTCGCCCCCACCTCCCAGAGTGCGAGGGAGGCGTCATTTCGACCTGCGATCGACGTGAACAGTGAGACGACTCGGGTGCTCGTAGAGCAGGTGGGTGCTGTCGATGCACGGCGCCTGGGGAAGCTCGCCGGCCATCTCAGCCCCGAGGAGCTCTGGGGCGTCGACGAGGCCTTGACGACGGTCCTCGGCCTGGACTGATCGCCACCCTGCCTCGTGGGCACAGATGGAACAGCCACTACGCAGACTCGGCCTCTATCCACGGGAACCCCGTCTTCGTGGCCTCTGCGGACGCGCTCAAGTGGATTAGCTATCTTAGCTAAGGTGGCGCTGTGCGAGTGAACATGCATGACGCCAAGACAACCTTGTCCCGACTTGTGGCGGCCGTCGAGTCCGGCGAGATCGAAGAGGTAGAGATAGCGCGCTCGGGGCATGTGGTTGCCCGCATCGTCCCGCCGCGGCGGCGCGCGCAACGCCGTCCCGGCTACTGGGCCGGGCGGATTCGCATCCAGCCCGACTTCGACGAGCTTCCCGATGACGTCGCGGCCGCCTTTGGCGGCGAGCAACCGTGAGGGTCCTGCTCGACACGCACATTCTGCTCTGGTGGCTCGCCGACGATCCGCTGCTACCGGAGGAGGCAGCGGCGGTGATTGCCGACGGAGACAACGAGGTCACCGTCTCGGCAGCCACGGTCTGGGAGATCACTATCAAGCAGGCCGCCGGGCGCCTCGAAGCGCCCGACGACCTAGTTGAGGCCTTGGCGGCAAACGACTTCGACAGCCTCGCCATGACTGCCGAGCACGCCATCCTCGCCGGCCGCCTACCCACTCACCACACGGATCCCTTCGATCGGATGCTGATCGCCCAAGCCCAAACAGAAGGCCTGATTCTCCTCAGCGTCGATAGCCGGTTCGCTCACTACGGCGTCGACGTGCTGCCCATGGGCTGAGATCCCCCGGAAATCCCTTCATCACGGCGTTGACCGGTGCACCTCGTCCCGGCGATCAGGGATGGGGATGGGCCCCTCAGGACTCGTCCTATGGGGCGCGCGGGAAGTGTCCGTTATAGGGCGCCCCCTGACCGGCACTTCGATCGCGCCCAAACGACTGTGGTGTCAGACAGATCATGAAAAGTTCGCTTCGAGGTTGACGGTGTCCGGGCGACGTTCATCCGATGTCGAAACTCGGTGACAGGGCGAAGTGCCCTCCGCGTGGGTGGTGACGACAGCTTTCCCGTCCAGAGTCCCATGGCGACTATCGCCACACTTCGCGTTCCATCCGCTAACCAGTGGCGTCTTCGAGTTCGGGATCGCGACAGCTGCGTGCTCGGGCCCGTCACATCGACCATCATCGGACTGGTGAGTCAACTGCAACCAGAGGAAGATCTCGGTCACAAGTCTGGGGCACTGTCGCAAGATGTGATGTCGCGAGAGGCCCTTACACCGCTTCCCGTGTCCGCCGCGCTCTTGTTGACAGCGGTCACTACCGGCGTGGTCGCGCAAGGGGCGTACTACTCGAGCGGTCAGCGGGTCGTCGGAGAGGTTGTCCCCCAGGTTGTTGAACTGAGGCGGTGGTCCCCCGCCTGAGACC
>JADDQT010000043.1 GCA_016781225.1 Actinomycetota bacterium | reverse complement strand
GATGACCTTTCAACGCCTCATCGAGCTCGTGCTCAGCGCCGCCGCCCTCTGCCGAGCCGACCTCGCCCTCCCACCACCCGACGAACCCCTGCCCGAGCCCCGCGACCACCGCCACCGAGCCGCCAGCAACCGAAGCGACCCTGCCGCTCGACAAGCTCCTACGGCCCCAGACCCCACTTCCGCTAACTGCAGTTCTGACCCACACAGACTATGCCGCTTCCGCCAAACCCCCGAGCGGCCGTTGAACGGAGCGGCCTACGGCCGCTCCTTGGCACAGAGTTCTCGCCGCCCGTTCGGCGGGTGACGACAAGCGCTCGCCGGCGGCCCGACCATGCATCACGGCTCCCGATCGCTCGCCGGCGGCCCGGCCAGGGCCTTGAGGGAGCGGTCCTTGTACCAGGGGCGAAGGTGCAGGTGAGCAGGACGCTTGGAGCCGTAGAGCAGGAGGGCCTCATTTGGTGTGATCCGGCGGATCACGTCCATGGGCAACAGCCGGCGGTAGGCGGTGTGCTCGCTCACCGAACGGCGCGGACCGCCGGCGAGGTCGGTCGAGAAGTTGCGCTCGGTTCGCGCTTCGTCGCCGACCAGGCGGCTGACGTAGTCCAGCGTGTCGGGGCAGTCGATGCCGGCGGCGAAGATCTTGGCCCGGTGGTTGTTGAGGACCGTCGGTGCTCGATTTCCGTAAACTGCCTTTATCTGCCCTAAGTCCTGCCACACGGACACCAGGCTGATGCCATGGCTGCGTGCCGTCGAGGCGTAGCCGGGGAGGTCCTTGAGAGGAACGATGTTGCCGGCCTCGTCAAGTAAGACGAGACAAGGGAGCGTTAGGGTGCCTCCGTCGGCGTTGGCCACCTCGTAGGCGTGGCGGATGGCTCGCTGGATGAGGACGGTGAGCACGGGCCGGAAGCGGGCCTGCTCGTCGGCGGTGGCAACGACGTAGATGGTGTTGGGACCGTCCAGCCACTCGTCGAGGTCGACCTCGCAAGCGTCGGTGACGGCGGCGACCTCGGGGTTGGCGTAGGTGAGCAGCACGTTCTGGACGGTGGCGTACACGCTGCCCCGGAGGCGCTCCTCCTTGGCCCACAGCGACTCGGCGGCGATCAAGGCGTCGAGATCACCCCGTCCCCGAGCCGCCTCAAGGATCCGGGCCTCGAGGACCTGCACCAGCTTGCGGTCGACCTCGATGGCCACCCGCTCCTCGAACTGCTCCTGCATGTGGACCGGCCAGCTGGTTACGTTCTGGTCGGCGAGTTCGGCCCGCGCCGACGGGTCGGCGCGAAGCACCTGACGGGTCGACTCCAGAACCTCGGCTCGGGTGCGGGGCTCGATCTTGCGGCGGTGCTCCTTGGCCACCTCGTCATTGAGGGCGCGCTCGATCTCGTCACCCACGCCGGCGTGGGCCCGGAGGACCGAGCGCACCGGCTCCTGGTCCTGGCCGTCGATCCATCGCACGACGTCGCGCATCGAATGGCCGCCGAGGGCGGCGGCGTGGAGGTGGGGAGCGAGCACCTTGAGCGCCTGGGTGTACCAGTAGTCCCCGTCGGTCACGGTGTCCCGCTTGGCGTCGGCGGCGTCGCACAGCCAGGACGTCACGCGCATGGCCACGGACCAGTCGTCACAGCCCTCGAGCGGGCTCCACTGGACGGAGCCGAACCTCGTGCAGCCGGCCGGGTCAAACAGCCACACCTGACCGAGCTCGTGGCGACGAGCGATGGTGGCCTCGACCAGATCCGTCTTCACGCTCGTGGCGATCACCGGCCCCTCCCACTCGAGCAGTGCCGGGATGGCGAAGCCGGCGCTCTTGCCGCACCCGGTGGGTCCCACCACGGCCAGGCTGACCTGGGTTTCGGTGGCCACCAGCCGGCCCGCTACTCGACCGAGGATGAGGCGACCGTTCCTGGGACGACGCACCTGCAGCTGGCGCAGGTCGCCGGGCGTGGCCAGCCCGGCGTTCGGTTCGATGCCCAGAGGCTGGTGCCGCTTGGTCACCGCGCCCCAGCCGCGAGCAAGGAGGAGCGCCAGGAAGGCGACGCCGGCCACGACTCCCGCAAACGACAGGTAGTAGGCGGTGGCGCCGGGCAGGGAGGGCTGATGCTCCGGGCCCCAGGCCGCCGCCGGGTGGTCGAGAGTCGACGGAAGCCGCCACAAGGCCGCCGCTGCATCCGTGAGCCCGGCGTGGAAGGCGGCGTGGTCTCCTGCCACCCGAGCGGCCAGGTGAGCTCCGGCCAGGAAGGCTGCCGCCAACCCCAGGAGAGCGCCGATGGCGAAGAGGCCGAAGGTCTCCAACCGTCCCTCCGTCACCCCACTGCCTCTGGTTCCCACCGTGCTCGGCCTCTGTGCTCCTGGCATCACCTTTTCCTCTCTCGTTGGTCTTTACATACGCTAGTTTACCCGTGTCTACGCTCAGAGGAAGGCAGTGATGGACGAACACTCAAACGGAGACCTGCCTCAGGTTCTGACCACCAAGCAGGTAGCGGAGCTCCTCGGCCTCCATCCCAGGAGCGTCCTGGTGAAGGTCAAGGAGGGCCGACTGCCTGCCTACCGGCTGCCGGGCTCACGCAAACTTCAGTACGTGACGAGCGAGGTCTTCGCCACACTCGGCCGAGCCCCCGCCGCTGCCCTCCCCGAGACCGCGGCGCCAGTCGCGACGCCGGTAGCGGCTCCGGCGCCTGCCGATCCAGATCCGTGCGACGTCTGGGGTGCGGCGCCGGCTCCGAGCCCCGGCGAGGACTGGCACGAGCGTTGCCGAGCGCACTGGATAGAGCTGGCGAACAGGGCGGGGCTGTCACCCGTCGACGTCACCGACATGCAACAAGCGGCCGCTCGCGACAACCGGTCGACGGGCGCAGTGGAAATCGACGGCCTTGCGTACGAGATCCTCGTTGGACCCCGGCAGCGCACCCAATACGTGGATGACGAGGGGGAAGTCCGGTGGGGCCTCATCGACGCCGTCTGGCCGGAGCCCTTGATTGAGCCGACCGCCATGGCGAGCGGGGGCTGAGTCCACTGGTTGTCCGTCCAGTCGCAGCTGATGTCGCTCGCCAAACCCGGCGGGATCACCCCAGGGACTACCGAGCCGGCCCTCGCCGTCTTCTGTTAGGTCAGGGCACGTCTATGGACCGGACTCCGATATTTGATGCGGACCGCATGTCGAACAGCATGGGCGGCCGGATCGCGCGGGCAAAGGCGGCCTCGCCGAGCCGACAGCGACTCAACCGATCACATGTAGAAGGCATAGCGAGCTTCCGGCGTGAAATCTTCAGGGAGGTCGCGGAGGATGGCGCCGACTTCCCCGGCGAAGCGGACGGTCACCGGTACCCGTTCGGCGAACCTTGCGGAGTTCCAGTTCATCTTCGTGAGCAGTAGGACTTCACTGAGAAGTTCCCGGGCGCTCGTGTCGCCGATGTGGTCAGTGATCTGAACGGGGGAAGGAACATGCCCGTGAGGGTAACGACCAAGGGACGGGACATACCCCGTGGTGTACAGATAGCGTCGGTCTCCCACACTGACGCATGCACCTCGCGGTGGCGGATACTCACCGTGCCGCATGACTCGCACGCCGGTCGACGGCGCGAGTGATACGAGGTCGTATTCGAAGTCCTTCAATGCGTCTTGGAATCCAGAGCGTTCCTCGGCGAAGAACCGCGACTGCTTGTGGACCACAAGCCTGCGAGGGGGACGTTTCATGGTCGAGGTGTAACGGTCAACGACGTCAGTGACAAGCCGCGCCGCTTCGTCAGCGGGCAAATGCGGCCACTTTCCTTCCCATTCGAACCGGTTGCCACGCAACACGAAGGCTTCGCCGTTCTCTGCGAACGCCTGCGCGACGCTGGTCCGCATCGCCGATCTCTCACCGTGCGGCCTATAGAAGGTAACGCCAAGATGACATGTGCCCTCGGGGATACCGACGGGCGCCCAAGGAAAGCCGCCGCCCTTGAAGTAGATGCCCGTGAAGAGGTTCCACGCCAGATCGGCCGGGTGTTCGAGGTCAGAGGTGTGGGCTTCGAGGTCGGACTCGATCGTGTCTTGCAACAACAACTGAGTCCGGAGTCGTCGTTGCATCGCTCGGGACTTGATACCAGCACGGAGGTTCCAAACCGTCTCGGTTCCCTTGTTCCACTGATGCACCGACCAGTAGCGCTTAGTGATAACAGACGGGAGCGCAATGAACACAAGGTTCGGTGGGGCGTCAAGACTTGCTAGATGGCCGAGGCGGTCGTCAATGAGAGTAAGTAGATGGTTGAAGCCGTCGATCCTCTTGAGGCGGTCGGCCGTGAGGTCTCGGATCTCACTGGCTGTGATCTTTGCGTCGGGTCCATCAACACGGAGCTGTGACGCGAAGGGGCCGTCGGGCTCGTAACCGCAGAAGGGATTGTGGTCGTCATCGCCGTCGACGCCTTCGGATGCACGGGTGAGCCAATTGCGCGTCTGGGCGACGCACTCGGCGGTGCCCACGAATCCGGCCGTGACCACGGCTGGGTGATTCGACTCTTGGCGGGAGCGGGGTCCCCCGACTGGGATGCCGACCTTCGGGTCGATATGCGTTATGTCAGAGCCGAAGGCCAGCTCCGGCTCGTCGAGCCACTCGACGGCAAACTGCAAGGGTTTGATCTTCAAAGTCATCGGTCGTCTTCGGAGTGCTCGGCTCCCCAGTCCCATTCGTCATCATCGAGAGTGAAGGTCTCGACCACGGCGTCGAGCACGTCGTCTTCGTCACCGCTGTCCAGCATGTGAATCGGGTCGAACCGTTTGTCGTCGATCTCTGCCCAGGATGCGTCAACAGCAGGGAAGTCACCTTCGATGGTGATCGTCTGCCTGCCGATGTGGAGCGTCAGTCGAGCATTGCCGTCGAGCAGGTAGTAACGGAAGAAGTGCACTGCGTCGAAGTAGCCCTCGTTGTACATCCGGGACTTGCGTCTGGTGACCTTCCGCCCGATTCGGCGAGGATCAAGTGGCTCGCGGCCGTCCTTGGTGAGATGAAACTCCGGTCGTATCGTGAGCCCCCACGCGCCAGGCATGAACTCCTCGAACCGCAACTGAGCGGCGAGGTGCCACCAGACGTCACGCAGATTGCCGGCCCGCTCTCCCTCTTGCCGCACAACCTTCTTCGCAGACTGGTTTCGCCCCGTCTTGGTTCGGGCTTCGACGCGACGAGTCACGGTCTCATGATCCGCGAGGAAGTAGTACCGGTCACGTTCTCGGTCGTGGCGGACGCCGCGCCGGAGGAGAGCTTGTCTCAGCGCTGCATTGAGTAGCCAGACAAAGATGTTCCGATCGTCCGACCTCAACATCTGCCTCGCGTCCAGCTGTTCAGCCGTGCGTGGGTCCACGGTCTGCTTGAACGGTCCCTTCTTCTCGGCAAGGTCGTGGAATGCCCAAACCCTGCCGCCCAGCAGTACGAAGGGCAGAACCTGCGTACCTCTAGGGCGCGGGAGATGTGCGGCGACTTCCTCTGTCGTTCGGAACATCGACTTGGCTTTCCACACGGTGACCGGCAGCGCCAGCACCGGTAGCAACGACAGGTCAACCGCTTCCGTCTGCCTTGGCGGTGGCGGCATCCTCAGTGGCTCCGGTGCCCTCTTCGCCTCGTGATCTGCCTTGAACTTCGCAAGCACCTCGACCGAGTAGATGCGCGGGTTGTTGTCCACGATCGGGTGGTGAACACCGCAGAGCAGCGTGAGGTTCTCGATCGCGTCTGGATCACCCGACAGCGGCGTCGCCCTCGATCTCGGTCCCTGCCTGCCCACTCCAACCAAGTGCGCCCGCTGGGCCAAGGTCACCGGCTTCTCACCAGGCGCCTCCTGGTACGTAACCGGGTTCCTGCACCCCGGGAAGGCGCACTCGTTTCCCGATAGCGAGTAGAGCCGATTCGTGACCGGGTCCGGAATGGCCCTCCGCTGCGTCGATGCCACGGCACTACCTTATGGAGGGGGTGTGACAGTCACGATGGAGGGGGTGTGACAGTCACGCGACGTGAGCTCCGAGCACAGAGGGTCGAGGCGTGCCGACCGCGGCGGCATAACACCGCTGACTGCCGAGATGGTCAGGTGGAGTAGCAGCGACCGGCTGACCACCCACACACGGGCGACCAGCGATGTGCGGCCGAAAGGTGTCAACAGACCTGGTGACGGACCCAAGAGTTCCGCCGGAAGGGATCCATTCATGGGCATCCCAGCACCTCAACGAAGCAAGGCTCAGGTGGTACTGGGGCGACTCGAACGAGCTAGTGCTTGTCCACGACGACGTCCAACACTGGCTGCAGTCGTTCGGGAGAGGCCGACGCACGGCGATGGTCGGGTCAGCTCAATCGCCGGGTCATAGAGGCCGAACGAAACGCCACACTTCGCGAGTGGAGGCATGACCACCCGTATAGATGGGAGGATGACATCCCCTCCGCCGAGCACCGTGTTCGAATGGCGGTAATAGCCATGCGTTAGTCGTCAGACGTATCCCGGCGCTCGAACCATCGCCGAACGCTGCGCACCACAGTTCGTACGATGACACCGCGGCCGACCGCCATGAGAATCTCCGGCGGTGGCTCTTGGCTCAGAGTGGGATACGCACCGGTAAGGTCATGCTCGACTTGACTGAGCTTGTTGGCTTCGTCCTCATCACGGGTCCAAACCTTGAGGCGACCTTGCCGACCCGTCCATTTGCCTAGCGTCTTCTCGATCCCTCGCAGCGCCTTCGCTGTGTGGTGTGGCCCGTACTCATCAACCGTCAGTGCGCCGTAGAGATAACTGACGTCAATGACGTACGAGAGGGCCTCCTGCGGGCGACCACGGGCGTCTTTAAACGAGACCGTCGCCTCATAGCGCTTCGGAAGGTCGTTCTCCAGACGTTCATGCGACACGTCAAAGAGCACCTCGATCCTACGGGCCGGTGGCAGGGTCGGAATCCCCTCGCGGATCAGAGCAGTGTTGTTCAGGTCATAATCAGGACGAGCGGTCTTCAGTGCGGGTGAGAAGCGAATCTTCACGTCCCTGGCCAAGGTCCTACCCACGTTTTCGATGACCAGGTTGAGGATGTTCCCACCCACCGCACTGGGCTGAATGTCCACGACGACGAACGGCCGAGCCTGCTCTTCGCGGGTCCGTCGAGCCTCCCGAACCTGGAAGTAGGCTACGACCGCCGCGACTACCGCCACGGCCGCCGTAGTAACGGCGGCAAGCGCTGACCAGTCTTGGGGAGCCCACGCTTGAAAGTCTGGCAAGATCGCCCCTGAGTCGGCTGTTCGAATGTGTGTTCGGATCTAACCGCCAGGAGCCAGCTGGCCTCGCTCCAAACCCCTCATCGACCGGCCCGGACCGTCCAGAGGAGCCAGCGCCCGTCATGCGTGGCGCGTAGAACGATTTCCCAGAGGTGCACCTGGTCGCTCTCTCCCGGTCGCGCCCAGCTCACCTTTCCTCTCAACACCGCTTCGCCAGTCTGACCGGACATGATGTCGTCACTTGTGAGGGTCACGCGGTAGGGCGTCCCTCCCCGAGCGGTGCCGACAAGACCTGGAGCCTCGTCCTTCAGGGCTCGGTACTGCGGGCCCTCCTTGTCGAAGAAACCTTCGAGAGCTGCCGGGTCACCGGTGACGGCGAACTGACCCCATGCGGCCAGCGCCTTCGCTGCGCTGTCGATCCGTGGATCGACCGGCGTCGCTTCAGGTGCCCTCCGCTGCGCCGTCTCAGCCACGTCTCTTCCCGCCTCAGTCTCATCGTTGGGCTTGTTGCCCGCGCCAGTTAGCGCCGGCAACACCACCATCACGAGGACGGCGAGCAGCAACACCCCGGCGACCGCGATCGCCGCCGGCAGTCCCCACCTAGGTGGTCGCCGGTCCTCGGGGGAGAAGCGCCCGCCGTCCTCGACCTCGCCGTCGACCTCGACGCTGATCACCTCGGTCATTGCCGCACTCCCCTGGCCTCCACCACGTGGTACAACCGCTGGCTGGTGAGTGTGACCCGGCCGAGCGGCTGATTGGCGAGGGCGATTCCGAACCCGCTGAACGAATAGGAACCCTCCCAACCCACCTCCATCACGGTGTTGTAGTCCCGCTTGGTTTGGTAGACGTGCACCGCCGCTGGGTGCGCCTGGCTGCCGGGGACGGAGCTGGAATAGTGCGAGGCCGGATCGTCGGCCATCTTCCAGGTGAATACCGCTGGCTTGGCAGTGGCGGTCACGGCGTAGCCGCGGATCTCGATGACCGGCAGCTGCACCGGCCCGGCATCGCCTTCATACCAGAGCCACGTCTCCAACCCCGTCAAGCCATCGCGGGCGGGGTTGATGCCCATCCGGCCTTCGGGAATCGGCACGCGGTCCCATATCTCCTCCGCCGAAGGCGGCTCCGGCGGCAGAGGAACAGCGGCGCCGTCCCCGGAGCAGACGACCCGGCTCTCGGAGCCCGGGACCGGCGATTGGGTCTGCCGATCCCACAGCGTCACATCGAAGCCCTGCCTAGCTGGATCAGGCACCACACCCACTGGGAGGGTGGCTTCGGCTTCGGTGCCCTCGCCCAGCGGTGCCCGTGGGTACCAGTTCCCATCAGTCCCGCAGATGGCCGAATTGCTCGGAGCTGACCGCCAGTAGAACCGAGCAGGCTCTCGGCTACCTGGTGCTCTCGTGCTCGGAGCTTGGCCACTCCCCGGGTTGGAGACACGAAGGCCGCCTTCGAGGCCTGGGCCGCCGCCACCTCCGACCTCCGGACTACCGAGACGGACCTCCCCGCCACCCGGCAGGTCGTCGGCTACCGCGGCCGGCGCGACAACCAACAGCATCGAGAGGAGCACAACAGAGGCCAACGCGCGCCGCATCAAGGTCGCCCCTGGCCTTCGAGGTAGCCCACGTTGTCGATCAGCGACACCTTCCACGGGGCGCCTGGCGCCGGGCGTACCAGCTCGTACACGTCGGCAAATGGCTTCCAACCCGGGCCTTCGCGCACCACGTTCCCGCTGGCGTCGACGAGTCGCTGTGGGCCGTGCTCGGTTACCACCCGCATCCGTACGAAGTTCTCGTTGACCCGGCGGATCTCGGTGACTTCCAGCACCACGATGCCTCCGTCGTCCCAGCGCTGGCCCTTGGCCACGTAGTCGGCGTACTTGGCCTGGTCGTTGGCCAGGCAGGTGCACTCCTGCGAGTAAATAGCCTTGAACGCCTCGGGGTCCGGGTGGCGCGAGATCCATGTGCGGTACTCGAAGATGCTGCGGACCACGGCGTTGAGATCCTCGCCAGCGGTGTTCAGAGGCGGCGGCTGGGTTCCTTGGACCGAGGTGGAGGAGCCGGTATCCGGCGTCGGCTGAGAACTCGTCGTGGTGTTCGGCCGTGCGTCACTGTCACTGTCGCCGTCGCTGCATGCCCCCAGCGCCAACGCGGCTAGCAACAGCAGACAGCACCACGCGTGTCGCCTTCTGGTCCTCATGGCGATCTCCTCGGATCAGCCGTCGCCCTGACGGTAACGGTGAAGGGTTCCTCGCCGGCCATGAACATGCGAAGAAGCGTGAAGTTCACTCGTCCCTTGGCCGTCACCGTCACCTCGTCTGTCGTGGCAACGGTGTCGGCAGCCACCAGTGCCCTCGTGTCCGACTGGGCGGCCAGGTTGTCGGCGGCGAGCTGTTCAGCCCGAGGGGGATCGAGGCGAAGCTCGCTCGTTTGGCGGAAGTACCCCACGTCGATGCCGTTCGATCCGGCCACGGCTGCTGCGTCGACCACCCCGGCCAGAGCTCGTCGCTCGCTGAACGCTCGCCACAGGTCGAGGCTGATGCCCCCGACGAAGACCATCATCATGCACAGCCCCAGCACCCACAGCGTGATGGAGCCTCGCTCGTCGACCCGGGTCACGGCATGCTCCGGTAGTCGTCGACGCGCTCGGTGTGGCTGGCCGTCCACGACCACGCCTCCACGGCGGTGAGACCCGGCACCACCAGAGCCGGCATCCGCACCGTTACTCGGGCCGTGATGCTCTGGCCACGACCGAAGCCGCCGTCCCACACGACCCCGAACTGTTCGGGATCGAGGCCGTAGTTGCGGGCCGCCTGGGCTACCGCGGCGTTGCCGTTCTCGATGCCCTCATCGAGCGAGCCGGCCAGTACGGCGCTGCGGGCCGCCTCGATCGCTGCTGCTCGCGCCACCGTCTGGCGTTCGGGCCACGCCGGGATGGTGATGACGAGCAGGGCGATTGGAACGAGGAACAGCCCGAGGGCCACGGGCAGCTCCACCGCCACGGTGCCTCGCTCGTCCTTCACGATGGCAATGCCTCCTTGCGGGCGCTGGCCGCCACCGTGAATGACCAGTCCGGACTCGGGCGGAGCCAGGACCGGAAGGTGACGGTGGCCTCGGCTAGAACCTGCGTCGCCGTCTGCGTGCAGCGGATCCTCACCTCATCGCCCATGGCGCCACCCATGAGATCGGTCACCACAGCCCGCGCCCGCTCCTGGCAGTCGGCCGGCCCCGCTTGGGCCGGCGCACTCACCCGAGCCCCCTCGTCGAGGGCGGAGCGGACCACACCTCTGCCGTACTGCCAGACCACGAACTGCACCAAGAGCACGAAGAAGATGAGAGAGAGGCCCACGGCGAAGACGTAGGCGGGTGCGGCGGAACCGTCCTCCCCGGCGGCTCGACGGGCGACGCCCTGCTCCTGCGGCGGTCGGAACGGCATGGCGGACAGCATCGGTCGTCGGGAACCTCAGAGGCCGAGCTGCGAGCGGATCCACTCGATGATGTCGACGCCCAGCGTCTTGAGGACAGCGCCGATGGCCACGATCGCCACGATGGCCAGGGCGGACAGGCCCAGCCACTCGTTGACGGCCTGGCCGCTCTCGGGATCGAGCTCCCGCTCGGAGAGCCTGCTGGCATGGGCGGCAACCAGCCACCCCCAAGCCCGCACCAGTCGATTCATGTCTCCTCCAGTTCCTCTCTCACCTTCCGAAGATGACGTGGGGCAGCGCCGCGGCGATGAACAACAACATGGTGGGTGCGATCAGCACGAGCAGCGGAAGCAACATGGCGTTCCGGCGGCGGATCGCGCTCCTCGCCACGGCGTCTCGCCTCTCGCTGCGCACGTCGTCGCTGAGCGCCAGTAGGGCGCGCGCGATGTCGCCACCCGACGTGGTGGCTGAGCCGAGGACGCGGTAGAGGCG
>JADDQT010000248.1 GCA_016781225.1 Actinomycetota bacterium | reverse complement strand
CCCCGTTGGTTGCGGCCGAGCGGAGCGCAGCGAGCGAGGCTGCTCTAGGGGATGGTTTCGCGTCGGTCTGCGCTCGCGATTATGGGGCGCGCCGGAAGCGCGTTCTCATGGCTGCGCCGCGTGGGAGTGGTAGACGACACCCAGCAGTTCCCCGTCGGGCGTGGTCACCACCATCTCCCTGACGTTGCGACTTGTCATCCGCTCGAGCAGCGGATCGAGGGGCTCGTGGGCCCGCACCGTGGTAGGGCCCACATCCATGACCTCTTCAGCCAAGCGGTCCCCAGCATGGGCGAGGCGTGTCGGGGGTATCCGCCCGAGCACAATCCAGTGCTCATTGACAACTATGACGCCCCGCTCCTGTGATCCCATTGACGCGTCCAGGCTGTGGTCCGGGGCGATGGTCGGCGGATCGCGGTCGGCGGCATCGAGGGCCCGTCGCTCGGCGTCACCGGCGCGTATGGTCGGAAGGCCCGCCGCCATCCAGTCGACCTTCCCCGGGACGTAGTCGTAGACCGGGCCATAGCCGAGTCGTTCGAGTCGCCACGCGGCTCGAGGGCTCATGTCTCAAAGGCCGTCCCAGCAGTAGACGATGACCGGTCGGGAGCGATCGAGAGCGGCGGCGGTCTCGGCGTCGAGCTCCTTCAGGGGCAGGTGGATGGCCTCGGGCAGGTGCTCTTCGTCGTACTCGTCCCGAGGAAGGACCTCGGCGAGCTGGGCATCCTCTTCGGCGACGAGGCGACGCACTTCAGCGCGGTCAACCGACGTCGGCATGACGATCCTCCGGGGATTGGTCGACAGCCCCAGTGCAGGTCGGCGTCACTGAACGCCACCAGAGCAGCGCGCCGGGATCAGGACCAGCGCCAGTAGCCCGGAAGTCGAGCGAAGGGTGGCGGCGCCCCCGACTCCAGCGGCCAGCACGTGCATAGCGCAGCAGGCGCCGACAGCGAGTGCGGCCCGAGTCATGGGCGGAGGGCCTCAACCAGCTGCTCGATCGAGGGACCGCCACTCGGACCCGCATCGCCGGGGTAGAGCCGGCAGGACAAGACGTGGCCTGGGCGGGGTCAGCGAAGGGGTCGGCGCCATCGATCAGGATGGTGGGTGATCCCCGCATGCCCCTCTCGGCAGCCTCCTCGCTCGAGTCCACCTCGTGCTCTCGGACCATGGCGCCGCCCAACCCCGTCCGCTCCAGAGCCTGGTCGAGGCGATGGCGAGCCACCATGCGGTTGGGACAGTCGGGCACATACAGGAAGTCGATCTCCATGTGGCTACCCTAAGGCTTCCAGTACACGGGAAGGTCAAGAGGAAGAATCGTGCTCATCGGTGAGCTGGCCGAGCGGTCCGCCGTGTCGGCCAAGACGATCCGCTACTACGAGGACATCGGGCTGCTGTCGGCGCCGGAGCGCACCGCATCTGGCTACCGCGACTTCGACGAGCCGGCGCTTGACCGTCTGGCGTTCATCCGCGCCGCCCAGGCAGTTGGTCTCTCCCTCGGGGAGATCCGCGGCATTGTGGCGCTCAGGGATGCCGGCGAGACGCCCTGTGGTCATGTCCTCGAGCTGCTGAGGGACCGCTCAGCAAAGCTCGACCAGCGCATCGCTGAGCTGCGCTCCTTGCGGGCCGAGCTGCGTCGACTGGAGGAACGGGCCAGGGCTCTTGACCCAGCGGACTGCAGCCCTCGGCGAATCTGCCATCTCATTGGAAGCTGACGGCGAGCCTGTCTGCGCGCTTCGTCGAGTGAGCATACGGCAGTCGACTGAGAACAACTCACATCGCTCCCGCGCCCGCCCCCGCCCCTACCCCAGCCGGCGGAGTTGGCGTGCGCGACGACGAGGCCCGTTGGGGCACCGACACCCTGAACAGGGCGAAGGAAAGCAGTGTCCCGAAGACCACGTGCACGACCAGCTCGAAGGGCTGGTTGGCCATCTTGAACACCGGAAAGGCGAGAGGGGTGAAAACCTTGAAGTTCACCAGGTAGAGAACCGCCCCATAAAGGGCGCCAGCAGCCGCCAGGGCGCCGTTTGTCCTCAGCCGCGAGGCCGCCACCGCGAATACCAGACCGAAGACAGCCGAGAGCCCGACGTGAACTGCGAGTCCAACGCTCGCGCTGGCGGTGCCGTTCATCATGGCCTCATCGCCCTTCACGATGGTTGAGATCATGAGCAGCGGTCCCTTGGCCGGATCGCCCACGCTGGTGGCAAACCACATGGTGAGCGCCAGGAACGCGCCGCCCGCCGCGATGCCCCCAAGCGCTCCCCGGACCAGCCATCCGGACCAGTCGATGTCCCTCGATTGCCGTTCGCCCATGCATGCGCCTCCTTGCTGTCGGCAATGGCTCTGCCACCCTCGGATGGACGGGAGGGAAACCCGGTTCATGGCCGGGCCATTCCGTCTTCATCCTCCGCGGTGGAATGGTGCAGGCGCCGACCGGGTTCCAAGCGTCGTGGAGCGCCCTGCGCCTGCAGCCGAAGACGAGCCCAAGGACGCCTTCGGCCGCTACGTGGTGCCGGAGGTGGACGTGTTGTACCGGGTGGCCTTGACCCTGGTGGGCTCGCCTGCCGATGCCGAGGACCTGGTCCAAGACACCCTGCTGCGGGCCTATCGCGGTCTTTCATCCTTCGACGGGCGCCACCCGCGCGCCTGGCTACTCACCATCCTGCGCAACGCGCACCTGAACCGTTTCCGGCGCCGTCGACCTGGCTTGCTCCGAGAACATGACGTCGGCGTCAACAGCGGCGAGGCCGACGACGCGCCTGGCCCGGAGGCCATCGTGGTCGGCGCTTGCTTCGACGCCGCGGTGGCGCAGGCCGTCGAGGCGTTGCCCACGAAGATGCGCAGCGTCCTGCAGTTGGTCGACCTCGATGGTCTGAGCTACGAAGAGGCCGCGGCGGTGCTCGGCGTGCCCGTCGGCACCGTGATGAGCCGCCTGCATCGCGCCCGGTCGCGCATCCGGGAACGGCTTGCGGTGACCGAAGTCTGGAGGAGACGCCCATGAGGTTCCGCCGGCGTAGTGACGAAGCCAGTTGCCGGGAGGTGTCGCGGGTCTTGCAGGCCTACCTCGACGGCCAGGTGGACGAGCTGAGCGCCCGCCGTGTAACCCGCCACCTGGACGCATGCCGGCGGTGTGGGCTCGAAGCTGAGGTCTACGTTCGCATCAAGGAGGCGGTGGGCCGCATGGATGGAGACGTTCCGTCGCTCCCACTCGCGCGACTGCGCGACTTTGCTCGCCGACTGGCGGAGGAGGGGCCTCAGGCCAGCGAGCCACCGGCGTGAGGACCCAGGGCTGGCCCTGTCTACAGTGCGTCATCTCGTTGAGAGGCGAGCAGGCACTCGGCCAAGGACGTGCCCATTCGCCGGGACGGCCTGGAAGCGCCACAGTGCCGGCGTTGGGGGACGGTTCCGCGTTAGCCAAGCGGCGTCGTTATGGGGCGCGCAGGAAGTGTCCGTTACCGGGCGCCCCCCAACCACTTCGAGGGCAGGTCGCGTTGTGGCGCCGCCG
>JADDQT010000247.1 GCA_016781225.1 Actinomycetota bacterium | reverse complement strand
ACGAAGCGGCAGGGGCCGGCGCATCTCATCCCCGGAGCGCTCCGTAGACAGAACTGTGTCCGCTCCGAGCAGGGTCCTCGTCTCCGAAGGCCGGAGAGGCCGGGCATGACCGGGTCCGGGTACCGACGCCGGTGGCGACCGGCCTGCGCCCTGTTGGCACTGGCGCTCCTGGCAGCATGCAGCAGCGGCGACGGTGGTGGCACCGCCGGTAGCGCCGGTCCAAAGGAGCGGGAGCTCCCGCCGGCGCCGGAGCCTGCAGTGGCGCCGGTGCCCTCCACGGCACCGGTGGGAACGCTGGTCCCCCTGCCGGGTGGCGGGCCCGAGGGAGTGGTCGCCGACGCCGTCACCGGCGTGGTGGCAGTCGCCCTCAGAGAGCCTTCCCGGCTGGCGCTCGTGGACGCCAGGACGGCTCGGGTGACCAAGGTGGTGCCCGTCCCCGGAGCGGCCCGTCACCTCCAGGTGTTGGCTCCGGGAGGGCCGGTGCTCGTTCCCGGCGAGGACACCGACGTCGTGGCCCGGGTGGACCTGCGAACCGGCGAGGTGGGCACGAGCACCAAGGTGGGGCGCCAGCCGCACGACGCAGCAGGCGCCGCCGACGGACGGGTGTACGTGGCCGACGAGCTGGGTGGCAGCGCGTCGGTGGTGAACGGCGACGGCAGCCCCGGTCCTCGCATCCCCGGTCCGGTGCAGCCCGGCGGCGTGGCCGTGGCCGGCGGCCGGGTGGGAGTGGTGGACGTCCGGGGAGCGCAACTCTTCGTGTACGACGCGGCCAAGGCACAGCCCCTGGCCCAGCTGCCGGCGGGTGACGGGCCCACTCACGCCGTGCCCGACGGCACCGGAGGTTCGGACAGCGGAGGAGTGGTGGT
This sequence comes from Actinomycetota bacterium, assembly GCA_016781225.1. Taxonomy (GTDB): domain Bacteria; phylum Actinomycetota; class Acidimicrobiia; order Acidimicrobiales; genus YB1-3. Next base: position 2,343 of record JADDQT010000247.1, on the reverse strand, counting down.
TGCCGACACACGGGGCGGCGCCCTGCTGTTCTTCCGCCTGGGCCCCGAACCCCGGATGGAGCGGAAGGTGACGCTTCCCGGCTCTCCTTACGGCCTGGCGTTCGACGCCGCCCGCCGCCGGTTGTGGGTGACGCTCACCGCCACCAACCAGCTCGCCGGCTTCGACCTGAGCGGCTCAGCTGCCCCGCCGAACGAGCCGTTCGTCACCCTGCCCACGGTCCGCCAGCCGAACTCCGTCGCCGTGGACCCGGCGTCGGGGCGGGTGTTCGTGGCCGGGGCCGCCGACGCCACCCTTCAGGTGGTCGACGCTCGATGAAGGCCTGCCGATGACGTCCATGAGCACCAGGGACCTGAGGCTGCGAACCAACCGGGGGGGTGTCCTTTCCGCTGAAGCCGGACGATGGCTGGCCCCGCCCCCGCCCGAGGAGGAGCTGCTCCTCGATCGGGTCAGGGGCCCGGCACTGGACATCGGCTGCGGCCCAGGGCGTCACGTGGTGGCACTGATCCGGCGGGGCATCAGCGCCTTCGGCATCGAGCTCACCCCCGCCGCCGCACGCCTGGCCCGCCAACAGGGAGCACCCCTGATGGAGGGCTCGGTGTTCGACGAAGTCCCCAGGATGGGTGAGTGGCGAACGGCGCTCCTCCTCGACGGCAACGTCGGAATCGGAGGGAACCCGGTGCGGCTGCTGCAGCGCGTCGGCGACCTCATCGCTCCTGAAGGGCGCGTGCTGGTGGAGCTCGGCGCGCCCGGATGCGATGCCGAGCGCCAGCGGGTGCGTCTGGAGGTGGAGGACACCTCGGGGCCCTGGTTCCCGTGGACCAGCGTTGCCGCCGACCGGATCGATCCGCCCGCAGAGAAGGCGGGCTTCACGGTGCACGACCTCTGGCGGGGCGCGGACCGTTGGTTCGCGGAACTGGGACGCCTGTAGGCGACCGGACTACCCCGGGGTGGCATGCTAGAAAGCCCCGATGCTGAGAAGCCGGCCGGAGCCTCGGCGCTCCTTGACGTCCCCTCACCGGTGAGTCCCTCACACGGGTCGCCCGGTCGGGGTGACAGAGGCAAACACGAGACCCGAGGCAGAGGTCTAGCGGGCAGAGTTCTCGTCGCCCTGATCGCCGTGGCCCTTCTGGCCGCGGCCTGCGGCCGAGAGGAACCGGGGCAGACGGCCGGGGAATCGTCGAGCGGTGCTCCCGAGACCCTCCGAGTGGGGCTGATACCCAACATCGCCCCCGAGGAGCAGCGAGCCAAGTACGAGCCCTTCGCTCGTTACCTCCAGGACCGCCTGGACGTGAAGGTGGAGCTGTTCGTGGCCACCAACTACGCCGGCACGGTGCGGGCCCTGGAAGCGGGCCAGCTCGACCTCGCCTATCTCGGCGGGCTCACCTACGTTCAGGCCCGCCAGCGCACCAAGATCGAGCCGCTGGTGACCGAGGTCGACCGGGAGACGGGCGAGCGCGAGTACCTGAGCCAGATCGTGACCAAGGCCGACTCGGGCATCTCCAAGATCGAGGATCTGGCCGGCAAGGACTTCGCCTTCGGTGACCCGAGCTCCACGTCGGGGTCGCTCTACCCCCGGGCCATGCTGGTGGACGCCAAGTTCGCCTGCTCGACCACCACGCTGGAATCATGCCCGCCCCTGCAACGGGTGCTCTACACCGGTGGTCACGACGCCGCGGCCCAGGCCGTGGCCAAAGGGCAGGTGGCCGCCGCAGGCATCGAGGCTCGGATCCTCCACCGCCTCCAGAAGGAGGGGAAGGTGCCGGCCGGTCTCAAGGTGCTGGCCGAGCGCAAGGTGATGGGCTACCCCTGGGTCTCGCCCAGCTCCTTGGACCAGAGCTTCCGGCGGCGCCTGTCAGAGGCCTTCGAGGACATCCAGGACCCCAAGCTCCTGGACCTGCTGCGGGCCAAGCGCTACGTGCCAGTCACGGCCGACGACTACAAGGAAGTCGACGAGCTGGCGGCCAAGCTCGGACTGCTCCGCAGCGAGTGATGCAGAACGCAGGACTGCTCTAGTGCAGGTCGTCCTGGAGGAGGTCACCAAGCGCTACCGGTCGGGGGACGAACCCGCCGTGGCCGGGGTGAGCCTCGCCGCCGAGGACGGCGAGCGGGTTTCGGTCATCGGGCCTTCGGGAGCGGGCAAGACGACGCTGTTCCGGATCCTCACCCGCAGCCTGGTACCCGATTCGGGGAGCGTGCGGATCGCCGGCGCCGAGCTGGACCGACTGGGCCAGCGCGACCTGCGCCGGCTCCGGCAGCGCATGGGGGTGATTCACCAGCGCGGCGACCTGGTGCCCATGTCCAGCGCCCTCACCAACGTGGCCGCCGGAGCCCTGGGCGGGGCG
>JADDQT010000246.1 GCA_016781225.1 Actinomycetota bacterium | reverse complement strand
CTGCGGCGGTGCCCCGCACGGCGACGGCGCGGTAGGCACGGTTCAGCGTGTCCGGGGGTGGAGCCTCGCCGCTGTACGCGACCAGGACCGGCGTGACCACCGCTCGATGGGCTCGCCAGGCATCGAACTCGGGATCCCGACCGGCCCCGCGTAGCTGTTGCTGCAGACCCGGGGTGCCGTATTGGGCGGCCGCCCGGGCACGAGCCTCGGCCCGGCTGGCGTCGACCCGGGCGTCCACGGCGCTCATCGTCGTGGCGAAGGCGGCGCAGGTGGCTTGGGCGTCGGGTGGGGGAGTGGTGGAGCTGGTCGTGGTGGCCACCGTGGTCGACGTCGGCTCGGTGCTGGTGCTCGAGGAAGAGCTCGTCGTCGACGAGCTCGGCGCCGGCGGCGCAGATCGTGCGTCGTCGTTCGCAGAACACCCGGCCATGACCAACCCCGCGAGCCCGAGGACGCTCAGGACTCGGGCGAGTTGGGGTTGTTGCCGTCGGTCAGCCACTCGTAGAGGGCAGCTCTGGAGTACCGCCACTGGGCCCCGACCTTCCGGGCGGGGATAGCCCCGCTTTGAGTCAGGCGGCGCAGAGTGGCCATGTGCACACGCAGGAACCCAGCCGCCTCCTGTGCGGTCATGATGTCCGGCAGTGGCTCTACCTGCCCATGCTCGCCGGACACGTCTCTCGACTCTAGCCAGGAGTGGCGTCAGATCGCGGGAGATGAGCGCCATTGTGCCTGCCAGGTTAGAGAACTTCGCGGCCTTGCCGCTCTTCGCGACTGTGCGTCGCGGTGCGTCACGGATCGCGCTACCCTCGAAATAGTGGATGACGTATTGGCGGGGAGGAAAGCAACAAGGGCCCGCGGTCGCGCCGATCCGGCCCCCGAGCTCTTCGCCCCACCGCCCGAGCACCGCCGCCTGTCGTGGTGGGATCGGGCCGTCCCGGCTATTCCTACGGCTGGAAGCTCTCCGAGTTGGTCCACTTGGTGGTGGCTGGGCGCCCACGGCGGCGCCGGCGCCACATCGCTCGAGCGGATTTCTCGAGCCCAGGGCTCGCCCTGGGGGCGCGACGCCTTCCGCCGCTGGCCCAACCCCACCTACGAGAGCTCGCCCCTGGTCGTTGTCGTCTGTCGCAGCCACGCCACAGGTCTGGAGTGGGCCCGCGACCTGGCTCGCCAGCACGCCTCCGGCCTGACGCCTCCGGGCACCCGCCCGCTCGGCCTGGTGGTCGTCGCCGATGCGCCGGGCTCCTTGCCCCGGCGCCTACGTGACTTCGAGCGCTCGGTCGTCGCCGGCTACGAGCGGGCCTGGTACATCCCGTGGATGCCGGAGTGGCGACTGACCGGAATCGAAGAGGAGCTGGCGGAACCGCCCGAAGTGCGGGGGTTGCTGGCCGAGCTCCGCACCGCCACCAGCGCGGAGTTATCGCGGTGACATCATGGAAGTCGAGAACGGAGGGACAGCAATGGTAGGTGCGCTCACGAAGATCCTGGCCCAGCTCAACCCGAACCCGAGCCAGCCTCCCGGTACCGACGGGCTGGCCACCCTGCTCAACTGGACAGCCTGGCTGGCCACCTTCGCCGCCGTAGTTGGGCTCCTCATCACCGCTGCTCTGATGGCCCTCAGCCACCGCCGTGGTGAGGGCAGCGAGCACATGTCCCGCCTGGGCATGGTGCTCGCTGGCTGCGTGCTCATAGCCGCATCCGGCGCCCTGGTCGGAGCCCTGGTGTAGCGCCATGGCCACCACACCGACCAGGGTGGGCGGTCGCCCGGCCGACGAGCTTCCCCAGCTCGAGGAGCCGGGCGTCAACAAGTCGCTCGTAGCCGCCGGCGCCTTCCTGGCCGTCATCGTCGTGATCGCCCTCCTCGTGTTCCTTCGCGGTGGTGACAAGCCGACGTCGACTCCCGCGCCAGGCCCCGCGCCAGGCCCGTCAGCACCGAACCCCGTCCCGGCTGACACCGCCCTACCGACCTCGCCGCCACCAGCTCGTTGGGACCTCTACCGCACCGTCGCTCTTCCCTACAGCGACAGCGCCGGTCCGGCTGTCGTCAACGGCCCCGTGGCCAGCGGCTTCGCCCACACTCCTACCGGTGCGCTCCTGGCTGCAGTTCACGCTGGCTATCGCCACTCCCTGGCACTCAACTCGGAGTTCCCCGCTGTCGCTGCGAGCATGATCCAGCCCGGTCCCGGCCGTGATGCCTCAGCCCAACTACGGCAGCAATATCCGGTAAATGGCCCTCCTGCTCCGGGCGAAGTGAGCCAGCTAGCCGGATTTCGCTTTGTGACTTACACACCTGACACCGCAGTGATCCAGCTGGTCACTCGCAACGTCAACGGCGCCTTCCAGATGACCACTGCGACCGTTGCCTGGGACGGCTCCGACTGGAAGCTTGTTCTGCAGGCCAACGGCGCTGATTCACCCACAGCCCAGCGCGTCCCCAGCCTCGACGGCTTCGTCGTCTGGGGCGGGATCTAACTCCGCGACCCCACAATGGCTTGTCCTCCCGTCGTCCGAATCGGCTGTGACGCGGCCGGCGATGTGATCGGAGGAGCTGCCTCCAGCGTCGCTGGCAGCGCCTTCGACGCTGCCGCTCAGAAGATCGGCGAGGCCATGACCAAGCTCCTTGGGGCGCTCATGTCGTTCTGGACCAACGTCAACGTTCCCTCTCTGGACCAGAACTCCGGGCCAGTGGCGTCGGTACAGCACCTGAGCGGCTGGTTGGTCTTCTACGTCGCCACCGGTTCCGTTCTGGTGGCAGCGGCCAAGCTGGCCATTGCCCGCAATTCCAAGCCGGCCGGCGAGACCATGCAGGGTCTCGTGATCATGGTCGCTGCCGCTGGGCTCGGGGTCCCCATCGTCGCCCTGCTGACCAAGGTCAGCGACAACTGGTCGGATTGGATCCTGAACCAGGGCATCAACGGTTCCGGCGCCGGCGAGCGCTTCGGCCAGCTCATCCCAGCCGCCGCCCTGACCGGCTTGGGCTCCGGATTGCTCCTCATCGTCGGGATTCTCGGCATCTTCGCCTCGCTCGCCCAGATGCTTCTCATGGTGATGCGGGTAGGCGTGATCACACTGCTGGCCGGCGTACTGCCCCTGGCTGGGGCGGCCGCCGTCACCCCGTCCGGGCGCCAGTGGTTCCAGAAGATTTGCGCCTGGATGTTCGCCTTCATCATCTACAAACCGGTGGCCAGCCTCATCTACGCCACCGCCTTTTTCCTCGTCGGCCAGGGCCAGGACGTGGTGTCGGTGCTCTCCGGGCTCTGTCTGATCGTGCTGTCCGTGCTGGCCCTGCCGTCGCTGATGCGCGTCATCGTCCCGGCGGTGGGAGCTGTCGCCGGTGGTGGGGGAGGGGCCGGCATGGCCGCTGCTGCCGGAGTCGGAGCGCTTGCCACCGGGGCTCACATGGTGTCGAGCGGCGGCTCACGCGGTTCCAACGGCTACGCCGGCGGTACCCATCAGCCTGGCCTCATCGGCGACGGCCACGGCTCGGCCGCCACCGC
>JADDQT010000006.1 GCA_016781225.1 Actinomycetota bacterium | reverse complement strand
GCCACGAGCCCCATCCTCGCCGGATCCACCCTCGACACCGCCTTCAGCACCACTCCCGCCGCCACCACCGCCTCCGGGGCTCCGCTGGTGCGCCGCCTGGCCCCACCCACGCCCGCCGGGGCCACGGCGTCACCGGTGCCGGCCAGGGACGCCCGCCGGCGGCTCGTGTCCTTCTCCAGCATGCTCGGGGCCGACAATCCCCTCGACGAGAGGCTCGAGGAGCTCCTCCTCGTGTCCCAGGGTGCCGATCTGCGTCCGCGCCAGCGATCGAGTTACCTCGAGGGCTTCGAGACGCAGATCACCCGCGAGCTCGACCAGATCGCCGTGCCCCGCAGCAGGTCCATCACCCTCACGGCGCGCAACGGCGAGGTGCCCGTCACCATCCTCAACAAGACCGACTACTCCGTCCGGCTCCAGGTGCAGGTCGTGAGCGACAAGTTGGACTTCCCGGGCGGCGCCGTCCGGGACCTGGAGCTCGCCCGGCGCAACACCACCGAGCGGTTCGTGGTCGAGGCCCGCGCCTCGGGGAGCTTTCCCCTCCGGGTGAACCTGGTGTCCCCCGACGGGTCGTTGGTACTCGGGCGCAGCCGGCTAACCGTCCGGTCCACCGCCGCATCGGGCGTAGGCATCTTCCTCTCCGCCGGTGCCGGGGGCTTCCTCCTGCTGTGGTGGGCCCGTCACCAGCGGCGGGGCCGCCGCACCCGGCGCAACCGGCGACTCGTTCCCGCCTGACGTCACCGGCCGCCTTGGAGGACGAAGCGCGGGCCAGCCTGTCCCGCAACACCGGCGTGATGGCTGCCGGGACGGCCCTGTCGCGCCTCACCGGCTTCGGGCGCCTCTTTGCCCTGGCCTACGCCCTCGGCTTCACCGACCTCACCGACACCTACAACCTGGCCAACGTCACCCCGAACATCGTCTACGAGCTGGTGCTCGGAGGCGTGCTCTCGGCGACGCTGGTGCCCGTCTTCGTGCGCAGCTTGGCCACCAAGGAGAGCGACGACGACTGGCGAGCCATCTCCGCGGTGGCGACCATGGCCGGTGCCGTGCTCCTGGCCGTCACGGTGCTCTTCGTCCTGGCGGCCCCGTGGCTCATCGGCCTGTACACGCTGGGCCAGCACGGCCCGGTGGTGGACCAGCAGCGGGAGGTGGCTACCGCCCTCCTGCGCATGTTCGCCCCCCAGGTGGCTCTGTACGGGGCGGTCACGATCGCTACCGCCCTCCTGCAGGCCCGGCGGCGCTTCGCCGTCCCCATGTTCGCCCCGGTCCTCAACAACCTCGTGGTGATAGGCGTGCTGCTGGCCCTCCCTGAGGTGACCAAGGACCTGTCCCTCGGTGCCATAGGCGGTCAGTCGAGCGCCCTGGTCCTGCTCGGTCTGGGCACCACCGCCGGCGTGGCCGCCATGACCGCCATTCTCCTCGTCGCCCTGCGCCAGGCTCGAGTCCCGCTCCGCCCTCATTGGGATCCTCGCCACCCGGCGGTGAGGACCGTGCTGCGCCTTTCGGGTTGGACCTTCGGCTTCACCGTCGCCAACCAGCTGGCCCTGTGGGTGGTGCTCAGCCTGGCCAACCGAGGCCCCGAGGGCGACGTGGCCGCTTATCAGGCAGGGCAGGTGTTCTTCCTGCTGCCCCATGGCATCTTCGCCGTGTCGGTGATGAGCGCGCTGCTCCCGGACCTGTCCGAGCGATGGGCTGGCGGTGACGTCGACGGCTACCGCCATCGACTGAGCGTGGGGCTTCGCACCATCGCCGTCATCATCGTCCCTGCCGCCGTGGGCTACGTGTGCCTGGCCCGGCCCATCGTCACCCTCGTGCTGGACCACGGAGCCCTCGCCGCCGGGTCGGCCAAGGTGACGGCGGAGGTCCTTGCCCTCCTCGCCCTGGGGCTTCCCGGCTTCTCGATCTACCTGCTGTTGATGCGCTCCTACCAGGCCATGCAGGACACCCGAACGGTCTTCTTCCTCTACGCCGTGGAGAACGGCCTGAACATCGTTCTTGCGCTGACCCTCTACCCGTCGCTCGGCGTGCGGGGCCTGGCCCTCGCCTACGCCCTGGCCTACACGGTTGGAACCGCCGTGGCCCTGGTGCACCTGCGCAGCCGTACCCGGGGGATTGGAGGCAGGCCCCTGGTCCGGTCGTGGCTGGCGGTGGCCGGTACCAGCGCGGTGATGGGTGCCGTCGTGTCCGGTCTGACCTCGTTGCTGGACGCGCCCCTGGCCAAAGCCGGGGCCGGCGTGATCACCGGTGTTACCGTCTACCTCGTCGGAGCCAAGGCTCTCGGTGTCACGGAGCTGGCCACGCTCCTTCCCGTTCGGAGGCGTCCGGAACAACCATGACGCACCACCCGTGATCACCCGCTTCCTGGCCAAGGTCGTGATCAGCATCGTGGTGCTGGGGTTCGTCGCCGTGGAGCTGGGCTCGCCGCTCGTCGTCCGCCTGCAACTGGACGGCATCGCCCACGACGTCGCCGACGAGGCCGCCCGCGCCCTCGGTCAGTCGCGGAACGCAGGCCAAGCTCGGACAACGGCCGAGCAGATCGTCCTCGACCGCGACGCAACGCTGCGTTCCTTCGAGATCGACGCCGCTGAGAACGTCAACGTCACCGTGGCCCGCGACGCCCCATCGCTCCTCGCCAAGAAGTTGGACGCCCTGAGAAACTGGTACGACGTCTCGGTGGCGGCCACCGCGCCGAAGAGAGGACCTTGAGTGACCGAAACCCCAGCACCTGTCCGCATCGTCACCGACAGCGCCTGTGATCTGCCCCCCGAGATGGCCGAGCGGCACGGGATCGAGATCGTCCCCTTGACCGTGCGTTTCGGTGACGAAGAGCTGGTGGACCGGCGGGACCTGACACCCCGGCAGTTCTGGGACCGGTTGTCGCGCTCCGAGGTGCTGCCCGAGACGGCGGCGCCCGCCCCCGGAGCCTTCGAGGCCGCCTACCGCAAGGCCGCCGACGACGGCTGTGGGGGCGTGGTGTGCATCACCATCTCCGCCGGCCTGTCGGCCACCTATGAGGCCGCGCAGCTGGCGGCCCAGACGGTGACCGACTCCATACCGGTTCAGGTCGTCGACTCCCGAGCGGTGGCCCTGGCCCAAGGACTGATGGCCGTTCGCGCCGCCGAGCGAGCGGGGGCGGGAGGCGGGATCGACGAAGTGGTGCGGGAACTCCACGACCTGGTCGGCCGGAGCCGCACGTTCGCCGCCCTCGACACCCTCGAGAACCTGAAGAAGGGGGGTCGCATAGGAGGGGCCCAGGCCTTCCTCGGTTCGATGCTGTCCATCAAGCCCGTCATCCAGGTGAGGGAGGGCAAGGTGGCGCCCGAGTCGCGCCAGCGCACCCGGGCCAAGGCCCTCAGGTACCTGGCCGAGAAGGTGCGCCAGCACGAGCCCGTAGAGACGCTGGCGGTGATGCACGGTGACGCCCCGGACCTCGACGAGATGCTCGACCTTCTTTCTTCGGCGCACCCGAGGGAGGACATCGTGGTGGGCGACGTGGGGGCGGTCATTGGGACCCATACCGGCCCCCGCGTGATGGGCGTCATCTTCTTCGTGCGCTGAGGGGACGGGGTGCAACCAGACGTGGCGACCGCGTCACCTCGCCCGCGCCGGGCGGCGCTCGCGGGCGTGGTCGCCTGCGCCCTGCTGGTGCTCGTCGCCCTGGTCACCCTCCTCGGCGTCGGTAGCGGTGACAAGGGTTCCGCTGCCGACCTCGGTGAGCAGTCGGACCCGAGCTCGGTCGGTGCCGCCGTGGACGCCGCTATCGGCGACGGTGCCCGCGGGGATCTCTCCACGGAGTCGTCCGCCGCCTGCGCGGCTCAGACCAGGGAGAGCTACGGCCAGGGGCTCGGTCCGCTCTTGTACACCGCCAGCCTGCGGTGGCAGGGCGTTCCGGCCGTGGCCCTCGCCTACCGGGTGGCCGGCGAGCGGACCTCCGGCCTCGACCACCGGGTTTTCGTCGTCTCCAGGGCGGAATGCCGGCTCCTCGTGGTCCAAAGCCTCTGAGCCATCCCGGGCAAATCCTCACAGACGGGCTCCTCCCGCCCGTGACTAGGGTTGCGGCATGACGCAACCCAGTCGACCTCCGGTGACGAGCGGCCCGGTGACGAGCGGCCCCCCCACGAGCCGTCCTGTGACGAGCGGCCCCACGGCGCGTGACGACGGTGACTGGGCCATCCAGGCGGCCGACACCATCGAGCGCTTGGTGGGCAAGGTTCGCGACAAGACCTCGATCCCGCTCGTCACCGTGGCACGGGCACTGGTCTTCGGGCTCCTGGCCGCCGTCATGGCTCTGGTGGTCGCCGTCCTGGGGTCGGTGATGCTGGTGCGGTTGGTCGACGTGCTCACGGGGGAAGGGAACGTGTGGATCGCCCACCTGGCCGTCGGGGGACTTTTCACCGCGCTGGGTGCGTTCCTCCTTCGCAAGGCCACCACTACACCGGCGAGGTAAACCACGTTGTCCGACGTCCGCGACGTCATCATCATCGGTTCGGGTCCGGCCGGCCTCACGGCGGCGGTGTACACCTCCAGGGCCAACCTGCGGCCCCTGGTCATCGAAGGGGAGCCGTCCTCGAGCAGCGACCAGCCCGGTGGCCAGCTCATGCTCACCACCGAGGTGGAGAACTATCCGGGTTTCGTGGACGGCATCATGGGCCCGGAGCTCATGGCCTCCTTCCGGGCTCAGGCGGCGCGCTTCGGCAGCGAGTACCTGACGGCCAAGGTGAGCCGCGTCGACTTCTCGGATCACCCCTTCCGTCTGTGGGTAGGCGACCACGAGCACCAGGCCCGGACCGTCATCGTGGCCACCGGGGCACGGGCCCTCACCCTTGGCCTGCCCAACGAGCAGCGACTGATGGGCCACGGCGTGTCCACCTGTGCCACCTGCGACGGCTTCTTCTTCCGAGGCGAGGAGATCGCAGTGGTCGGTGGTGGCGACTCGGCACTCGAAGAGGCGATCTTCCTCACCAAGTTCGCCGACAAGGTGAGCGTGATCCATCGCCGCAAGGAGCTTCGGGCGTCGAAGATCATGCAGGACCGCGCTTTCAAGAACGAAAAGATCGAGTTCGTCTGGGACTCGAAGGTCACCGACGTGCTCGGCGACGGCGCCGTGTCCGGGCTGACGGTGCTCAACACGAGCACGGGCGAGGAGTCTCAGCTTCCGGTCGCGGGGCTCTTCGTGGCCATCGGCCACGTTCCCAACACCGACGTCTTCAAGGGCACGCTGGAGATGGAGGACAGCGGCTACCTCGTGACCGAGCCCGGTACCACCCGGACCAACGTTGATGGCGTGTTCGCCTGCGGCGACGTTCAGGACCACGTCTACCGACAGGCGGTGACAGCGGCCGGGTCCGGCTGCATGGCCGCCATCGACGCCGAACGTTGGTTGGAGTCCCACGAGGACGGCCCCGACCACTTGGTCCAGACCCCCCGCAACTGGTGAGGGAACGGCTGCCAACCATGTCAACTGCTCTGACCACCCACTTCGCATCCAGGAGGTCGCACCGCTGTGGCTGCAACCATCACAACGCTGACCGATAGCACCTTCGACGAGGAGCTCGCCGCTGCCTCGTCGCCCGTCCTCGTGGACTTCTGGGCCGAATGGTGCGGCCCCTGTCGGGCCGTGGCTCCCGTCCTCGAGGAGATCGCCAACGAACAGGGCGACCGGCTTCAGGTCGCCAAGGTGAACGTTGACGACAGCGTCGGTCTGGCTCGGCGCTTCGAGGTCCTGAGCATTCCGACCATGATCCTCTTCTCGGGTGGCGAGCCCCAGGTGCGGCTGGTCGGCGCCCAGCCCAAAGGCAAGCTGCTCGCGGAGCTCCAGGCCTTCCTGTAGTTCCGCGTGCCTGCACTCAACGGCCTGCCGCTACGCGCCGGCGACCGGGGCGAGGAGGTCCGCGACCTGCAGCAGCGGTTGGCGGGGTTGTCGCTCGACACGTCCCACGACCCAGCGGGTCACTTCGGCCGCCACACCGCCAATGCGATCTGTGTCTTCCAGGAGAAGCGCGGACTGCGGGTCGACGGCGTCTGCGGCGACCAGACGTGGGCGGCGGTGGTGGAGGCGGGATACCGGCTGGGTGACCGGCTGGTCTATCTACGCCAACCCATGCTCCGCGGTGACGACGTGGCCTCTCTCCAGCGCCGTCTCGGCGCGTTGGGCTTCGACGCCGGCCGCGTCGACGGCATCTTCGGCTCTCAGACCCAGTCGGCGCTCACCGAGTTCCAGCGCAACACGGGTCTGGTCGTGGACGGAGTTTGCGGGCCGGCCACCATCCACGGGCTCGAACGCCTGGGGAAGGGCCACGACGAGCGAGAACCGGTGGCCGTGGTCAGAGAGACCGAGGCGCTACGCCACGCGCCGCCGACCCTTGATGGCAAGCACGTGGCGCTCGGGGGGCAGGGCTTGCACGCCGTCCTCAGCGCCACTGCCAGAACCCTGGTGGAGGCCGGGGCCGAGGTCACCCTGGTGCAGCACCCGGACCAGTCCGAGCAGGCCGCTGAAGCCAACGCCTGTGGGGTCGACGTGTATCTGGGGCTGTTCCTCGTCGCCGGCCGGGAGGAGTGCTCGTCCGCCCACTACGCCGGGCACCGCTACGAGTCCACCGGCGGGCGGCGCCTGGCCGAGCTGGTACAAGGCGCCGTTCCGGCCGCCCTCGGGGTCCGCGACGCTGGTGTGCGGGGCATGTCTCTGCCCATACTCAAGGAGACGCGGATGCCTGCCGTCCTGTGCCAGATCGGTCCCCCGGAACGGGTCGTTGCCCGTGCCGCCGTTCTGGCCTGCGTCCTCACCGGTGCTCTGTCCGACTGGGCCGCTCAGCCCTGTGACCAGGTGGAGCAGAGCTGAGGCCACTGAGACACAGCCGCTCACTGTCAAGAGTCCCTCAGCACTAGCCTGGAAGGAACTGGAACCTAGTGCTCCCTGACTATCGCTCCCTAGGGCGGGCGACCGAAGAGCCCGGCGCATCGGTCATGGCCCGGTAGAGCCGCTCGAGGTCCTCGAGGCTGGCGAAGTCGATGATCACCCGGCCCTTCTTGGCCCCCATGTCCACCTTGACCGTGGTGTCCAAGTGCTGGGAGAGGAGCTCCTCCAGCTCGAGCAACCCGGGTGGACGCAACCGCCGGCCGGGCTGACCGGCGGTCACCTCATCGCTCGGCGCTGGCGGCGCCAGCTGCGAGCGGGCTCGCACCGCCTCCTCCACTGCACGCACCGACAGGCCCTCGGTCACCACGCGCCGTGCCAGTGCTTCTTGGAAGGCCCGGTCCGGCGTGCCCAGGAGGGCGCGGGCATGGCCACCGGCCAGCTGGGACTCCGCCACCAGGCGCTGAACGGCAGGCGTGAGCTGGAAGAGACGCAAGGTGTTGGTGATGGCGGCCCGGCTCTTCCCCACCCGAGTCGCGAGTTCCTCGTGGGTCAGGCTGAAGTCCTCGATCAGCTGCTGGTACGCCGCCGCCTCTTCGAGGGGGTTGAGGTCTTCACGCTGGAGGTTCTCCACCAGAGCCTGCTCCAGGCTTGTGTCGTCGCTCACGTGGCGGACCAGGGCGGGGATGGTCTGGAGCCCGGCCCGCTTGGCCGCTCGCCACCGGCGCTCGCCGGCGATGAGCTCATAGGTGTCGTGCTCGCCGGGCCGCACCAGCACCGGCTGGAGGACACCGAGCTCTCGGATGGACGACGTGAGGGCCACCAGGCTGTCCTCGCCGAAGTGCTTCCGCGGTTGGTAGCTGTTGGCCCGGATGCTGTTAATGGGAATTTCTACCAGCGTAGATTCCCTGTCGGCCATCACCTCGGTGGGGATCAGTGCCCCAAGGCCCTTACCCAGCCCGCTGCGGCGCGCCACCACTCACCTCCTTGGCGATCTCCCGGTAAGCGATGGCGCCACGAGAGGTCGGATCGAAGACCACGATCGGCTGACCGAAGGAGGGTGCTTCGGACAATCGGACCGTGCGAGGGACGATGTTGCGGCAGACCTTGGGCCCGAAGTGCTGCCGTACCTCGCGGGCCACCTGGTCGGCCAGCTTGGTCCGGGCGTCGTACATGGTGAGGACGATCACGCTCACCTCCAGACGGGGGTTGATGTGACCCTGCACCAGGCTCACGTTGCGAAGGAGCTGGCCTAAGCCCTCGAGGGCGTAATACTCACACTGAATGGGAACCAGCACTTCGGAGGCGGCTCCGAGGCCGTTGACCGTGAGGAGCCCGAGGGAGGGTGGGCAGTCGATCATGACGTAGTCGAAGTCGTCCACCACGCCTTCCACAGCCCGGCGAAGCTTGAGCTCGCGACTGAAAGCTGGCACCAGTTCGATCTCGGCACCGGCGAGGTTGATGGTGGCAGGCGCCACGAACAGGTTCCGCAGGCTGGTTGGCTCGATGCAGTCCTCCAGCGGCGCGTCGCGCATGATCACGTCGTAGATAGAGGAATCCAGGTTGCGGGGATTGACACCGAGCCCCGTGGTGGCGTTGCCCTGCGGGTCGAGGTCCACCACTAGAACGCGGTACCCGAGCTCGGCCATAGCGGCCCCAACGTTCACCGCCGTGGTCGTCTTGCCCACGCCGCCCTTCTGGTTGGCTACGGCAATGACTCGAGGCAGCGCCCGAACGAAGGGATTGTCGGGTCTTCTTTGTGCGCTGCCAACCGGCGCCTCTTCGCGAGCACCCGGCGCCGGTGCTCCGGAGTAGACGTCGGCCACAGCAGCGGCATCGGCGTCGGGGGCATTGGGGATCACCGCCGGCGAGCCCTGGAGTTCTTCGACTACGGCGTCCGTGGCCGTCATCGTGGCCGCACCTGTCGCCTGGGCCGGCAGGTGTTCGTCGTACCGAGGCTCCGGATAGCTTTCAGCGATTTCCGCGCCGCGGTCGGGATCCAGTGCCGTCCTCTCTGACACGGTGCCCCTCGTCGAACCCTCGACCTCTGCTGTAGGGTCGTCCGCTTCGGGGTGGCCTGCATGGGCAACCAACGGATCGCTGGTGTCCGGCTGGTTCAAGGCAACCTGACTCGGAGCCGCCTGCAGGGCCTGCAGCCGCTCCAGGATGGCCCATCCCCGTTGGCGTAGGTCGTCGGCCGAGTCCCTCACGTTGCCACTCTGATGCCCCCACCCCCCGGCGTCAAGCATCGTTTCATGTGAAACAGGGCGGCTGACTACGCTCGTCTTGCTTCACGTGGAACATCTGCCGCCGCAGTCATAGAGTGGTTCAGAACAGCGGATGCTTGCGTGGCAGCCCCGAGCGCCTTGGGAATCGATCGGGACAGGGGTCCCGCTGTTCGAGCGCCCTGTACCAAGCCCCCTGATGCCGCTCCGAGGGACCGGCCACAACCCCAAGTTGGCTCAGCCCCGACTCCGGCCACCGCCCGTCGCCACCTCCAGGCGGTTCGGACACGATTAGCCACCCGCCTTGGGCGAGCAGCGGTGCGCCACACTCGGCTACCACTGCGGGCGGGCCGAAGCCCCGGGCTACAACCAGGTCCGCCGCCGCTCGCCATCGGTCCTGGCGGCCCGCGTCCTCGGCTCTCTCCCGTACAACCTCGACTCTGGCTGCCGACAATCCGAGCCGCAGGGCCGCAGCTGTAAGAAAGCTCGTTCGGCGCTCGTTGGCGTCAAGCAACATCACTATTGATTGCGGCCATGCCAGTGCCAGGATGAGCCCAGGCACTCCAGCGCCACTACCCAGATCCACTACTCGGTCGTGCTTGCGCCGGTTCCCGGCCCTTACAAACCCCTCCGAGTGCCTTATATGGCTCTCCAATGGGCCGGGGCCCAGGAAACCGAGCCGTCTACCGTCGGCCAGCACGTCCACCAGCGTGGCCGAGCCATTCCGGTCAGCCTCCATGCCGGCGCGCCCGGCGCTCAATCAGGGTTGATGATCACCCTGCGCACCGGTTCCTCGCCCTCGGATACCGTCGAGACGCCCTCCATCTGGTTGACAGTGTCATGGACGATCTTGCGATCGGGCGGGGACATCGGCTCCAGCGCCATGGGCCTGCCGCTCTCTTGGACCTTCGCCGCCAGGTCTCGGGTGAAGCGCTCCAGGGCAAGCTTGCGCTTCTGCTGGTAGCCGGCGACGTCTACCATCAGCCGACCATTGCGGCCCCCGGTCTTGCGGTTCACCACCGTTCGGGTCACGTCCTGCAGCGCGGACAGGGTCGCTCCCTTGGGACCGATCAAGAAGCCCAGCTCGGCCCCGTCCACCCTCAGCTCCACAGTGTCCTCGTCCAGCGTCTCCATGCCGACGGAGGCCGGCAAAGAGAGTTGAGCGACCAGACCCTCAAGGAACGCTCGGGCTACTTCGGCCTGCTCGCTCAACGGCACCTCTGCGTCGTTCTTCACCGCTTCCTCACCTTGCCGTAGCCGTTTCTTCTCGGGGGATCGGCCTTGGGCCGCTCGTGCGGGTTGTTCCTTCGATTCTCTCGATTGGGCCGATTCTCCGGACTCCCTCGGGCCCTTGCCGGGGCGCTTCCTCCCGCGGTCCGAGCGTTCCACCTTTGGTCGTGGTCGGGTGGGACGCACTCGGGCCCGGATCCGGGCCTCGGTCCGAAGCCTGCCGAACAGGCCGGTCTTCGGCTCCTCGAGGACTTCGACCTCGGCGTCACGCTCGTCGATGCCCAGCTGGTCAAGGGCCGACTCGAGTGCCTCCTCGACGGTTCGACCGGTGGTCTCCACCCACTCCATGTCCCCTACCGGCCCCTCTTGGCTCGCCGCTTCCGGCTGGCCTTCCTGGCGTTCTTCGGCCGCGACGAAGCCTGCGTCCTACCGTTCGCCTGACTCTTGCCCGACCGGCTCGTGGCTCTCGACCCGGCACCGTTGGTCTTGGACTTCGCCGGAGCTTTCTGGCCATTCAACCGCGCCTGCCCGTTACCGCCTGCCTTCTTGCCCCTGGCCTCGCCCTTGGGGCCCTTGGCTTTGGCTGCGCCACTTTTGCCCCTGCCGCTCGGGTCGCCCTTGGGACCCTTGGCGCTGGGGCCGGCCTTCGGACTCTTGGCGCGGGGGTCGCCCTTCGCCTCCATGGCCTTGGCCGCCAGCTCTCGGAGGCTGGGCCTCTTGGCCGGCGCGTCCTTGGCCGTGGCCTCGACTTCCTTGGCGCGCTCCCGCACGTGGGCCACGAGCCTGGGATCCCAGCGGTACATGGCTCCCTGCTGGGCGACCCGGAACAGCCCCGACACGAACCAGTAGACGTTCAGGGCAGCCGGAAAGGCAAACGAGAACACACCGAACATCACCGGCATGACCCGGGTCATCATCTGGATCTGCGGGCTCTGGGATCCCTGTGGATTGCGCCTGGTCATCTGCCGGCTCTGGTAGTACTGCACGAACGCCACCAGCCCCGTGAGGAGAAGGAAGGGGATTGCACCCCAAATCGACACCTTCAGGGCCTGGCTGGCGCTCTTCGCCAAGTCCATGCCGAAGGCGTTCATCTCCCGACCGGACGAGCAGAGGTCCTGGAACAGCTGAGTCCCCTTGTCCAGGTACTTCGGGTCGAAGCCGGGGCATTCCCCTGCGGAGCGCACCTGGGTGAGCCCGCGGATGACGTGGTACATCACGAAGAGCACCGGTAGCTGCACCACCATGGGCAGGCACCCCGACATGGGGTTCACCTGGTGCTCCTTGTAGAGCGCCATCATCTCCTGCTGCATCTGCTGGCGGTCCCCGCCCTTGTACTTCTGCTGGATCTTCTTGATCTCGGGTTGCAGCCGCTGCATGGCGAGCATCGACCGAGTGCTCTTGAGCGTCAGGGGCGACAGCACCAGCATCACCGTGAGGGTGAGCAGGGCGATGGCGATGGCGTAGTTCGGGATGATCCCGTAGAAGAAGGCCAAAATCCCTGCCAGAAGCTGGAACATGGAGTCTCTACCTCACTCCGGGACCGGGTCCGGGCCCCAGCTGCCCCACGGATGACACCGGCCGAGCCGGCGGACGGTCAGCCCCGTGCCCCGCCAGGCCCCATGGCGATCCAGAGCCTCCAGGGCGTAGGACGAACAGGTCGGCCAGTACCGGCACGCCGAAGGGCGCCCGCCGCGCACCAGCTGGTACAGACGAACCAATGCGCACAGTGGTCGTGCAGTCACTGACAAGGGCGGTCGTTCTCCGTGCTGCTCGACAGGAGTCTCTCGTCGTCCAAGGCTTGGGCCACGCACTCTCTCAGTTCCTCGAATGACAGCGATGTCGCCTCGGGTCCGGCGCCCACCAAGTAGGCCCCCGAACGGAGGTTGTCGCCGTGCTGTGACATCACTGCTCGTAACCGTCGCCGGAGGCGATTGCGCCTGACAGCACCACCCACCCGCCGACCGACGGCGTAGGCCACGCGGACGTTACCCGTTGAGGGTCCGGCGGCGTAGGTTACCGTGATCGGGCCCCTGCGCACCCGTCGGCGTGAGCGGCGGAGGGCAAGGAAGGTTGCCCGGTCGCCGATGGGCTCGACCAGGGCCGATCAGGCCGAGAGCTTGTGGCGGCCCTTTTGCCGCCGCGACCGCAGGATCGCCCGCCCCGCTCGGGTCGACATCCGGTGCCGGAAGCCGTGCTTCCTCGCCCGGCGGCGGTTCTTCGGTTGGAATGTTCGCTTCACCAATCGCTCCTACATGCTTCGACCGACCCCACCGAGGGTAGGGGCGGGAGGCCCCGCTGACAACTCCCCCTGTCACCGCTGGTCAACCTGTTTTCCCGTTCCGCCTCTCGCCAGCGGACGGTGCCGGTGCTAGCTTCGCCGCCCCTACGGGACAGCGGTGCCGTCCTCGTGGCTTCCCTTCCCCAAAGCCCGGTCTCGGCCTGTCCACAGCCTTGTGGGGTGAGCGAAGTGCAGGACCGAAGAGGGGGAGAAGGCGTCATGCGGGACGCTGAGCAGCTCTGGACACACGCCGCCGAGCTCTTGCGCTCCCAGATCCCGGACGCCGCCTGGCGGACCAGCTTCGAGGGGGTGGCGGCGGTGGTCGGAGAGGACGGATGTCTGCGCCTCTCCGTCCCCAGTGCCCTGGCCCGCAAGCGGATCGAGGAACGCTACCTGCCTCTGGTGAGAGACGTGGTGGCCACCACGGTGGGTCTGCCCGTTCCCGTGGTGGTCGATGTCTCCATCGGATCGGGCCCCGACCTCGTCGACACCCCCGCCGCACCGAGCCAGGGCGCGCGCGGTGATGTGGTGGCCATACCCGGCTCCGACGACGGGTCTGTCGAAGCACCAAAGAGCCGCAGCGACGGGGCCGCCGTCCTTGCCGAGGCAGGCCGACCGCGGGCGCAGCCCACGGGAGTCAATCAGGAGATGGCCCTCAACCCTCGATACAGGTTCGAGGCTTTCGTCATCGGTGCCTCCAACCGCTTCGCTCATGCCGCTGCCCGCTCGGTGGCGGAGACGCCGGCGCGTTCCTACAACCCCTTGTTCATCCACGGCGACAGTGGGCTCGGCAAGACCCACCTGCTCCACGCCATCGGGAACTACGTGTTGCAGCACTTCCGGGGCCGTCGGGTGCGCTACGTACAGACGGAGACGTTCCTCAACGACTTCGTGGAGGCCATCCGCACGAACACGGGAACTGCCTTCAAGCGCCACTACCGCCAGTGCGACGTTCTCCTGGTGGACGACATCCAGTTCATGGAAGGAAAGGAGGGGCTCCAGGAAGAGTTCTTCCACACGTTCTGCACCGTCTACGAAGCGTCCCGCCAGATCGTCATCACGTCGGATCGCCCTGCAAAGGCCATCGCAACGCTCCAGGACCGTCTGAGCAGCCGCTTCCTGTCGGGACTGACAACCGACATCCAGCCCCCCGAGCTCGAGACCCGTCTGGCCATCCTGCGTCAGAAGGCGGGTACGCAGCAGGTGGAGGTACCGGACGACGTGCTGTCCCTCATCGCCACCAACGTCACCGACAACATCCGGGAGCTCGAGGGGGCCTTGATCCGGGTCTCGGCGTTCGCCAGCTTGAGTGGGGAGCCACTCACTCCCCAGTCGGCGGAGCGTGTGCTCTCCGACATCCTCGCTGCCGGCCAACCCCGCCAGATAACCCCTGGGACCATCCTCGAAGCCACCTCCGAGCTGTTCGGGTTCACCGTCGAGGACCTTTGCAGCCACAGCCGCCGCCGGCCCCTGGTCATCGCCCGTCAGGTCAGCATGTACGTGTTCCGCGAGGTCACCGACTTCAGCTACCCGGCCATCGCCAAGGAGTTCGGAGGACGGGACCACACCACCGTGATCCACGCCGTGGAGAAGATCGCCAACCTCATGAAGCAGCAACGTGCCGTTTACGATCAGGTCACCGAGTTGATCCATAGGGTTCGCACCGGAGGCTGATCCTGTGGATCACCTTGTGGGTTCTGGGGATGACGGGGATCGGATCCCCTGCGCCGTCACACCCGTGTGGGACCCTGGGGACGATCACTTGCGGATCGAAACGCCCCTTGACCTCAGCAAGTACCCATTCGTCCACAATCCACACCCCTTACTACCCCTTTTACGAACTCTCTCTTAAGAAGAAGAACACAGACCATGAAGTTCAGCTGTGAACGAGACGTGCTCCTCGAAGCCCTGACCGTGGCCAGCCGCGCCGTTACCGGCCGGGGTGGGAGTCTGCCCGTGCTGTCGGGTGTCCGTCTCGAGGTCTCGGAGGACAACCTGTACGTCGCCGGCTCCGATCTGGACCTCACCATCCGGGTCCGGACCGAGGTAAAGGGAGATGGGGACGGCGTCTGTGTTCTACCGGCGCGAACGGTGACCGAGATCACCAGAGCTCTGGAGCCCGGCGCAGTGACCATCGAGAGCGACGACGACGAAGCCCGCCTGTCCTCTGGCCGTTACCAATCCTCTTTGCGGGCCCTGCCCGCTGCTGACTTCCCTCGGGTCCCGGCTCTCGCCGAAGCCGGAGGAGGAGTGAACGAGGGAACGGTGAGCCTCGATGTGGGAGACATCGGCCAGGCTCTCCGCCAGGTGGTGCGGGCAGCTTCGTCGGACGACGCTCGGCCCATCCTCACCGGCGTGCTGATGGCCACCGAGGAGGGGGGGCTTCGTCTGGTGGCCACGGACTCCTACCGCCTCGCCATTCGTGACCTACCCGGACGAAGCGTCCTGGCGGAGGGTCAGCAGGTACTGATCCCGTCGAAGGCACTGGCCGAGCTGCAGCGGCTGTTGCCATCGGTGTCCGAGGTCCGGCTGGCTTTCGGTGAGCATGACGCCACCTTCGACCTGGCGGGCGTGCGCCTCACCACCCGCCTGATCGAGGGTGAGTTCCCCAACTATCGCCAACTCGTCCCCGCCTCCTACCCCAACCGCCTGGTCGTGGACAGAGACGAGATCCAGGGTGCGCTGCGGCGGGTGCGGCTTCTGGCTCGCGACGCCACCACACCGATCCGCCTTGCGCTGCGGCCCGAAACGGTGGAGCTGTCCGTGGTCACCAGCGACGTGGGACAGGCGTCGGAGGACGTGGATGCCAAGTACGACGGCTCGGAGATGACGGTGGCCTTCAACCCCGGCTACCTGGTGGACGGCATCGAGGCCACGAGCACGGACGAGGTCTCTATCGAGACCATCGACGCCCTGCGTCCGGCCATCATCCGAGGAACCGGTTCGGAGGAGTTCTTGTACCTCCTGATGCCCGTCCGGGTCTCGTGAGGCTCGTCAGGCTCTGGATCGGGGACTACCGGAACTACGAGTCCGCGGAGCTGGAGCCGGCTCCTGAAGGGCTGACCGTCATCGAGGGGGCCAACGGTGACGGCAAGACGAATCTCATCGAGGCCGCCGCCTACCTCGCCACCCTGTCTTCGTTTCGGGGTGCCCCCGTCGACGCCCTGGTCCGCCACGGCGCCGAGCGGGCTGTCGTCCGAGCCGAGGCCGAGCGAGAAGGCCGCAGTGTTCTGCTTGAGGTCGAGCTCCAAGCCGGCGGGCGCCAGCGCATGATGGTGAACCGCCAGCCGGTGCGCCGGGCGCGGGACCTCCTGGGCGCACTGCGCGTCACCGTCTTCAGCCCCGACGACCTCTCACTGGTGAAGGGAGGCCCCTCTGACCGGCGCCGCTATCTCGACGAGGTCCTGGTGACTCTCCGTCCGGCGAACGAGGCGCTGCGGGCGGACGTGGACCGCATACTCCGGCAGCGCAACGCCCTGTTGAAGCAGGCGGGATGGAAGGGGCGCGCAGACCGGCTGAGCCCGGACGTCGCCTCCACCCTCGACGTCTGGGACGTCAAGCTCTCCGACGCCGGGGAGGCGTTGGCCAGGGGCAGGGAGGACCTGGTTGGGGCCCTCGAGCCACAGGTCGCCAAGGCTTACGGGCAGCTGGCGGCGGGCCGGGGCGACGTCAGCCTCACGTACCAGCGGTCGTGGCACGGGCCGCTGTCCGAAGCGCTGGGTGTCGCTCGCGACGACGATCTTCGGCGGGCCACGACCACCGTCGGCCCCCACCGAGACGAGATGTCACTGGCCATTGCCGGTGGAGGGGGAGAGGTTCCGGTCCCATTGCCGGCTCGAACCCACGCCTCCCAAGGTGAGCAGCGTTCACTGGCTTTGGCTCTGCGTCTGGGCGCTCACGCGCTGGTCACGGAGCGCACGGGCTCTACGCCGGTGCTGCTTCTCGACGACGTGTTCTCCGAGCTCGACGCGGCTCGAGGAGCGGCGCTGCTGGCCTCCCTGCCCGCGGGGCAGGTTCTGCTGACCACCGCCGGACCTGCACCTCCCGGATCGTCCCCTGCCCGTACGGTGCGAGTCCAGGCAGGTCGGATCCGAGCAGGGCCAGTGCAGGCGGGAGGCAGCGGTGACTGACCCTTCTCCCGACCCGCTCGACACCAGCCCCCGGCCGTTGGAAGCCTCCTTGGACCACGTCGTCCGCGGCCTCGGCATGCCGCCGGGCGCTGTGATGGAGGCGGTGTTCTCACGGTGGTCCGCCCTCGTAGGCCCCACCGTAGCCACCCACGCCAGGCCGGCCTCGCTACGCGGGGACCTGCTCGTGGTGAACGTGGACGACCCGGCCTGGGGCAGCGAGCTGCGCTACCGGAGCCAGGACCTGCTGGCCACGATCGCGCAAAGCGTCGGCCCTGGCTCGCCTAGCCGGATAGAGGTGCGTGTCCGCCCCCGAGTGCCGAGGGAAAGAGACCCTCGGTGGTAAACTTCGCCCATTGCAACTCGGCGCCTTGACCAGTCTGGCGGCGCTGCAGATGCCCTCGATCCGGTAGTCCTCGGTCCGGTATTTCTGAGAGGTCGCGCCTGTGGCGCAAGGAACCATGTCTGAGCCAACACCTCAATCCGACAGAGGGTCGTACGGCGCCGGTGACATCACGATCCTCGAGGGCCTGGAAGCGGTTCGCAAGCGTCCCGGAATGTACGTGGGCTCCACGGGCGCCGCCGGGCTGCACCACCTGATCTGGGAGGTGGTCGACAACTCCGTCGACGAGGCCATGGCCGGCCACTGCACCCGCATCGAGGTGGCTCTCCTCGCCGACGGGGGCTGTCGGGTGAGTGACAACGGCCGGGGGATCCCGCCCGAGAACCACCCCCACCGCCAGCACCGCAACAAGTCCACCATCGAGGTGGTGCTCACGGTGCTGCACGCCGGTGGAAAGTTCGGCGGGAGTGGCTACAAGGTCTCAGGCGGCCTGCACGGCGTGGGTGTCTCGGTGGTCAACGCCCTCTCCGGCCGCCTGGTGGCCGAGGTCTACCGAGACGGCAATCACCACCGGATGGAGTTCGCCAAGGGAGGCAAGCCTCAGGGCAAGGTGGAGGTGGTGGGCAAGGCCCCCCGCGGCCGCACCGGCACCACCATCACCTTCTGGCCCGACGCCACCGTCTTCGACGACGTGGAGTTCCGGGCCCAGACGGTGCTCGAGCGCCTCCAGATGATGGCGTTCCTGAACAAGGGCCTCGAGATCCGCTTCAAGGACGAGCGGCCGGGCCACGAGCAGGAGATGGCCTACCGCTACGGCGGGGGCATCGTGGACTTCGTCCGCCACCTGAACGCCTCCAAGGAGGCGCTGTTCAAGAAGGTGGCCTCCTTCGAGCAGTCGGAGGAGGACCAAGAGGTCGAGGTGGCCCTTCAGTGGAACACCGGCTTCAACGAGGGCCTGCACAGCTTCGCCAACGGCATCGCCACCGCCGAGGGAGGCATGCACGAGGAGGGCTTCAAGAAGGCGCTGACGAACGTGGTCAACCGCTACGCCCGGGCCAAGGGGCTGCTCAAGGAGAAGGACGACAACCTCTCGGGCGAGGACATCCGCGAGGGCCTCACCGCCATCATCACCGTCCGCCTGCGGGACCCGCAGTTCGAGGGCCAGACCAAGGCCAAGCTCGGAAACGTATCCACGCGGTCGCTGGTGGAGCGGGCCACCAACGACAAGCTCGGCACGTGGCTCGAGGAGCACCCGAGCGAGGCCCGTCAGGTGGTGCAGAAGGCTCTGCAGGCGTCGCGGGCGCGAAGCGCGGCCCGCCAGGCCAGGGACCTCATCCGGCGCAAGTCGGCCCTCGAGGGCGCAGGCATGCCGGGGAAGCTGCGTGACTGCCAGACCCGCAACGCCCGGGAAGCCGAGCTCTTCATCGTGGAGGGCGACTCCGCGGGGGGCTCCGCGGTCCAGGCCCGGGATCCCGCCTTCCAGGCCATCCTGCCCATCCGGGGCAAGATCTTGAACGTCGAGCGGGCACGCATCGACCGGATGCTGAAGAACGCCGAGGTCCAGGCGCTCATCGCCGCCATCGGTGCAGGGGTGGGGGAGGAGTTCGACGTCTCCAAGATCCGCTACCACAAGGTGTGCTTGCTCACAGACGCCGACGTGGACGGCAGCCACATCCGCACCCTGCTGCTCACGTTCTTCTACCGGCAGATGACCGACCTCGTCGCGCAAGGGCATGTGTACGTGTGCCAGCCACCGCTGTACTCCACCCTCGTGGGCAAGGAGCGCGAGTACATCAAGGACGACGCGGCCAAGGCCCGCTTCCTGGCCGAGCACCCGAACCACAAGGCCGACTTCACCCGGTTCAAGGGCCTGGGCGAGATGGACTTCGACGAGCTGGGGGAGACCACGATGGACCGCACCAAGCGCACACTTCTCCAGGTCTCCGGAGAGCAGGCTGCCATCGCCGACGAAGTGTTCTCCATCCTGATGGGCGAGGACGTGGAGTTACGTAAGCACTTCATCACCACCAACGCCGCTGACGTTCGCTTCCTCGACATATGACCGACGCCGTCACCACAGGAGGAGACGGTTACGGCTCCATCGAGCTGGTCGAGATCCAAGAGGAGATGGAGCGCTCCTTCCTGGACTACGCCATGTCGGTCATCGTCTCCCGCGCCCTGCCCGACGCGCGGGACGGCCTTAAGCCGGTACACCGCCGCATCCTCTACGCCATGCACGACCTGGGTCTCCGTCCCGACCGCCCCAACATGAAGTGCGCCAGAGTGGTGGGTGACGTCACCGGCAAGTATCACCCCCACAGCCCCGAGGCGGTCTACGACGCGCTCGCCCGGATGGCCCAGGACTTCAGCCTCCGCCATCCGCTCGTCGACGGCCACGGCAACTTCGGTTCTCCCGACGACCCACCGGCGGCCATGCGCTACACCGAGTGCCGGCTCAATCAGCTCGCCCTTCAGATGCTCGCCGGGATCGACGAGGACACGGTCGACTTCGCCGACAACTACTCCGGCGAGTTCACCGAGCCGGTGGTGCTGCCGGCCCGCTTCCCCAACCTCCTCGTGAACGGCAGCCAGGGCATCGCCGTGGGAATGGCCACCAACATCCCGCCCCACAACCTGGGCGAGGTCATCGATGCCACCGTCCACCTGATCGACAATCCCGAAGCCACTCCCGACGATCTGATGGCCTTCGTGAAGGGGCCCGACTTTCCCACCGCCGGGCTCATCCTCGGGCGTAGCGGCATCCAGGAGGCCTACCGCACCGGCCGAGGCTCGGTGCGCATGCGGGCCCGCGCCGAGATCGACGATACCAAGAAGGGCACGGTCATCGTCGTCACCGAGATCCCCTACCAGACCTCGGTGGGCGCCATCGCCACCAAGATCGACGACCTGGTCAAGACGCGCGAGCTCGAGGGCATCGCCGACGTCAACGACGACTCGGCCAAGGGCAAGACGCGGCTCGTCATCCGGCCCAAGCGTGACGCCAACGCCAGCGTGGTGCTCAACAACCTGTACAAGCACACGCCGCTGCAGGGCAGCTTCGGCGTGAACCTGGTGGCCCTGGTCGACGGCGTGCCCCGCACCCTCAACCTGGCCCAGGCTCTCTCGGCCTACGTCGACCACCAGATCGAGGTCGTCACCCGCCGCAGCGAGTCCCGTCTGCGCAAGGCCAAGGACCGCGCCCACATCGTGGAGGGACTCATCAAGGCCCTCGACATGATCGACCTCATCATCGAGCTGATACGCGGCTCCGCCGACCGAGCGGCGGCCCGTGTCGGCCTCATGGTGGCGCCCTTTGAGTTCACCGAGATCCAGGCCAACCACATCCTCGACATGACCCTGGGGCGCCTCACCCGGCTCGGCCGGGCCGAGCTCGAGGAGGAGATGGCCAAGCTGCGGGAGACCATCGCCGAGCTGGAGTCCATCCTCGCCGACCCGCTGAAGCTGCGGGGCGTCATAAAGACCGAGCTCGGCGAGGTGCGTGAGCGCTTCGCTCAGCCCCGCCGCGCCGAAATCACCTACGACCCTGGCGACATCGGGGTGGAGGATCTCATCGACGACGAGCCGCTGGTGGTCACCATGACCAAGGCCGGCTACGTGAAGACGGTGGCGGCCGGCACCTTCCGCACCCAGAACCGGGGAGGGCGCGGCGTGCGGGGGGCCAGGCTCAAGGAGGAGGATCTGGTGACCACCGTGGTCCATGCCACGGCCCACGCCTACCTGCTGTTCTTCTCCAACATGGGAAAGGTGTACCGCCTGAAGGCCCATGAGGTGCCCATGAAGGAGCGCACGGCCCGGGGCACCCACATCGCCAACCTGCTGCCGCTGGCTCCCGGCGAGCGCATCCAGGCGCTCATCGAGACGCGCGACTTCGGCGACGACCGCTACCTGTTCTTCGCCACCAAGCTGGGCCAGGTCAAGAAGACCACGTTCTCGGAGTACGACAAGTCGCGCCGGGACGGGTTCATCGCCATCAACCTGAAGGACGGCGACGAGCTGGTACGGGTCATCCAGACCGGTGGCGAAGACGACATCTTCATGGTCTCCTCGAACGGGCTCACCCTCAGGTTCGGTGAGGACGAGGTGCGTCCCACGGGCCGGGCGGCCCAGGGCGTCATCGGGATGCGGCTGCGCCCCGGCGACGAGGTGGTGTCATGCGACGTGGCCCGCGACGACGTCGCCATCCTCCTGGTCACCGACGCTGGCTACGGCAAGCGCACCCAGCTCGACCGCTTCCCCCGCAAGGGCCGGGGCACCATGGGGGTCAAGGGCATCAAGCTCACCGCCCGCCGCGGCAGCGTGGTGGCGGCCTTCATGGTGGGCCTCGACGACGAGGTCGTGGTGATCTCGTCCACCGGCGTCACCATTCGCCTGGCAGTTCGCGAGGTGGCCTCCCAGGGTCGCGACGCCACCGGTGTGCGGGTGATGAACCTGGAGCCGCCGGCCACGGTCACGTCGGTGGCGCCCATCCTTGCCGTCGACGAGACCGACCCCGCCGCGCTCTTGACCTGAGCCCGCAGCTCGACCTCGGGCGCCTTGCACCCGGCGGCGCCATCACTTCCCCCGAACTTGGCTCGAGGTGGAGGAGGCTGTCGTGCGCCGGTGGTCCGGGAAGTTGGCGGGGAGCGAGGGTGGGCAGACCCTGCCCCTGGTTGCGCTCATGATCGTAGTGATGGGCTTGGGGTGCCTCGGGCTCGGGCGCATCGGTGGAGCCGCGGTCGCTAGAGCCCAAGCGGTCACGGCGGCTGACGCGGCCGCGCTGGCAGGAGCGGCAGACACCAAGGAGGCGGCGGCCTCGGCAGCTCAGTGGAACGGTGCCCGCCTCACGTCCTACGAGGAGCTCGGGAGCGACGTTCGAGTAAGGGTGGAGCGCGCCGGCGCCAAGGCCACGGCCAGGGCGCGCCGAGCGGCGGGAACGGGGGACCTTCTCTTCGCCGGCCAACCCGGGTTGGCGGCCTCGGCAGAAGGGCTGGCGCCGGCCATGCGGGCCGCTCTCGAGCGGGCCCGGGCTGCCCTCGGAGCACCGGTACCGGTGACCTCGGGCTTCCGGTCCCGAGCTCAACAGGCCGCCCTTTTCGCCAACCGTGGCGCCAACCCGTTCCCGGTGGCGGTGCAGGGCACGTCTCGCCACGAGCTGGGTCTTGCCGTCGACGTGCCCATCTCGTTCGTGCCCCGGCTGCTCTCGGTGGCGTCCCGAGTTGGGCTGTGCCAGCCCTATCCCCGCACCGATCCGGTCCACTTCGAGCTCTGCACCCGGCGGCTACCGTGAGCGGGTGGCGGAGGGACAACGGGTACGCCGGGTCGTCCGCAGGGTCGACCCGTGGACCGTCCTGCGCTTCTCGCTCGTCTTCTACCTGTGCATGCTGGTGGTCTGGCTGGTCGCCGGCGTGCTGCTGTGGTTGGCAGCGTCTGTGTCGGGGTTGATCGACAACCTCGAGCGCTTCGTCACGGACTTGTTCTTCCTCGAGTACTTCCAGATCAAAGGGGGCGTGGTCCTCGTCTCTGCGTTCCTGGCCGGGCTGGTCCTGGTGCTGCTCGGCACCGGCATCAACGTGATAATGGCCATCGTCTACAACCTCACGTCCGACGTGACCGGCGGCGTGGAGGTCACCGTCGTCGAGGAGGATCGAGCCCCGCGGCGGACAGTGGTCTGAGGGGGTCGTGTAACGTTTGCGACCGGCTCGGGGGGCTATAGCTCAGCCGGTTAGAGCGCAGCACTGATAATGCTGAGGTCGCTGGTTCGATTCCAGCTAGCCCCACGGCAAGCTCAACGGCGCGTCGTGCTGTGGACTGAGGATGTCAGCCGAGCGGCTCCTCCTCGATCACCTCGTCGAGCGGCTCTCGGGGCGCGGCCGGGGGATCGGTGCCTGGCGGTATGTCGGTGGGCCCGGCATCGCCGATGATGTTGGGATCGTTGACCCCGACCGGCATGTCACGTAGCTGGTCGAGGAGGTCGTCGTCCGGAGGCTGAAGCGGCTCGTTCTCCATCTTCCTCACCTACCCCGGAGTCATCGCTGCCAAGCCAGATACGGTCCAGGGCCGTCAGGGCAGTAGCGTCCGGCCCGATGGCTGAGAGCCGAAGTGCCACCGAGGGCCTGCGCCGCCTCTTTCATGACGTCACCGCGGTCGGTTTCGGCGACCGCACCGTCTACGAGTCGGGCACCCTCACCGTGTCTGCGGAAGAGGCCGGTTCTTTCTTCACCCAGGCGGCCCTCGGCGAGGTTCGCTTGTCGTGGGCCTCGCCAGGGGAGTCGGTTCGGATCGTCAAGATCCTCGACGCGGTGGAGCCCCGCACCAAGGGGCCCGGCGGTGCGGGCATCTTCCCCGGCCTCCTCGGCCCGGCCTGGCCCCAGGGCACGGGCCAGACCCATGTGCTTCGAGGAGCTGCCGTGGTGGCCGCCGGCTTTCTGCCGCGGGCCCAGGAGGCGGTGGTCGACATGGCGCCCCCGCTGGCGCATCTCAGCCCCCTCGCCAACACCCACAACCTGGTGGTGGAGTTCGACCCGCCCCCCGACGCCGACTGGGGAGTGGTAAGCGCCGGCCTTCGCCAGGGGATGCTGGCGCTGGCTGCGCGCCTGGCCGAAGCCGCCCTCGACGCACCGGCCGATCACGAGGACACGCTCCCGCCACTGCGAGCGGGTGGCCGGGCTGGCCGGGGCACGGATGAGCTCCCTCGGGTGGGCGCCATCACCAACCTGCAGACCCAGGGAACGTTCAAGGAGACCTTCGTGTACGGGCGCAGCTTCACCGGCGCCCTGCCCACGCTGCTCGAACCGGGTGAGCTGGACGACGGTGCGGTGGTGAGCGGCCAGTTCGGCCATCCGTCGCTCAAGAACCCCACGTACCTCTACCAGAACCACCCGGTGGCGGCCGCCCTCATCGAACGCCACGGCACCGACCTCGAGTTCGCCGGGGTGGTCATCTCTCCGGAGCCGGTCGACCAGGCGGGCAAGGAGCTGGTGTCGGCCCAGGCCGCCCGCGTTTGCGCCACCGCCGGCTTCGACGCCGCCGTGCTCACCAAGGAGGGCGGGGGGAACGCCGACGCCGACGTGGCCCTCAAGATGGACCGCCTCGAGGAGCTGGGCATCGCCGCCGTGGGGCTGTTCGCCGAGATGGCCGGCCCGGACGGCACCGGTCCTTCCATAGTCGTCCCCCCCACCAGGGCCACGGCCATGGTGAGCACGGGGAACTACGACGAGAAGGTGGAGCTGGCAGAGGTCGAGCTCGCTCTGGGAGGCGACCGTGTGGCCCTCGTCGACCAGCCCGCAACGGCCCGAATGGAGTTGCCGACCGCCGCCTTCTACGGTGCCCTGAGCCCCCTGGGGTGGGGGCGCCTCACCTGCAACCAAAGCGCTGCGACAAACATGGTGCCGTCATGACCCGAGTAGTTCACTACCTGAACCAGTTCTTCACCGGCGTCGGTGGCGAGGATGCTGCTTCCACCCGTCCTGCCCGAACCGACGGCGCCGTGGGTCCCGGCCGGAAACTCCAGGCGCTGTTGGGTGACGACTTCGAGGTGGTGGCCACCGTCTCGTGCGGCGACGACTACGCCGCCGGCGAGCCCGAGGCGGTGGAGGAGATCCTGGCGCTGGTGAAGGACGCTCAGCCCGACGTGGTGGTGATCGGCCCCGCCTTCTCGAGCGGCCGGTACGGACTGGCCTGCGGCCGCCTGGCCGCCGCCGCCACCCAGGCGGGACTGGCAGCCGTGGCCGCCATGCACCAGGACAACCCCGGTCTGGAGGAGGCGGCGGGGGCTGCGGTGGTGCGCAGCGGGGAG
>JADDQT010000245.1 GCA_016781225.1 Actinomycetota bacterium | reverse complement strand
AGCAGGCGATGGCGCACGAGCTCACCGGAGGTCTTCCGCCACGACAGGACCGGGGCCACCGCCATCAGGAACAGCAGGCAGAGGGCCACCGGCGTGGTCATGCGGTCGAAGTAGGGCCGTCCCACCGAGATGCGCTCGCCCTTCACCGCCTCGGCCACCAAAGGGAAGACGGTGCCGAGCAGGACCACGAAGGCGAAGGCGGCGAAGAGCAGGTTGTTCAGGAGAAAGAAGCCCTCCCGCGACACCGGCGAGTCGATGCTCCCGGGCGAGCGAAGCCGGTCGCCTCGCCAGCCGATGAGCCCCACACCCACGACCACCACCACGGCGAAGAAGCCGAGGATGGCGGGGCCGATGGGCGACTCGGTGAAGGAGTGCACCGAGTTCAGGATCCCCGACCGGGTGAGGAAGGTCCCCAGGATGGTCAGGCTGAAGGTGGC
Source organism: Actinomycetota bacterium (assembly GCA_016781225.1). GTDB lineage: Bacteria > Actinomycetota > Acidimicrobiia > Acidimicrobiales > YB1-3. The sequence goes on along the minus strand of JADDQT010000245.1, from coordinate 3,139 downwards.
CACCAGCAGCGACAGGTTCCAGACCCGCAGCATGCCCCGGCGCTCCTGGACCACCACCGAGTGGAGGTAGGCGGTTGCGGTGAGCCAGGGGAGGAAGGAGGCGTTCTCCACCGGGTCCCACGCCCAGTAGCCACCCCAGCCCAGGACCTCGTAGGACCACCAGGCCCCGAGGATGATGCCCACGCTCAGGAAGCCCCAGGCGAAGAGCGCCCACCGGCGTGTCTCGACGAGCCATCCCTCCCCCACCCGCCCCGTCACCAGCGAGCCCACGGCGAAGGCGAACGGCACCGTGAAGCCCACGTAGCCGAGGTAGAGCATGGGTGGATGGAACGCCATCAGAGGATGGTTCTGGAGCAGCGGGTTTGGTCCCGGCCCGTCGGCCGGAACGGCCCCGGCCACCTGGCGGAACGGGTTGGCCGGACCGAGCATCAGGGCGAAGAAGAAGGCGGCCACCACCAGCCCGGTGAGGATCGCCCACCCCACCAGCGGGTCGGCCGAGCGGTTGCGGAAGCGGTACACCATGGCGGCCAGATAGCCGGCCAGCACCAGAGCCCACAGCAGGATGGAGCCCTCCAAGGCCCCCCACAGCGAGGCGACCGTGTAGAGGATCGGCGTGGCCCGGCTGTGGTTGTCGGCGACGTAGGCCATGGAGAAGTCGTGGGTGAGCAGTCCGCGCTCCATGACGGCGAAGGCCACCACGGCTCCGGCGAGGACCAGCCACACGAAGCTCCGGCCCAGGTGCACCAGCGAGGCGCGGCGCCGGCCCAGCCCGACGAGCGTGGTACCGGCGCCCAGAAGCGCGGCCACGAAGCCGAGCAGCACCGCGCCCTGTCCCAGAACGGCGTTCACAGGGCGGTCATCGCGCGTTCGACGGGCTGTTCACTGGCCGCCGGCTCGGTCCTTGCCCACGTAATCGTCGACCCGGTCGGGGTTCTCGGCGCGGTACTCGGAGGTGTGCTTCACCATGATCCGGTCGCTGGCGTAGCGCTCCCCGTCCCAGCGGCCCTCGAGCACGACGGGGATGTCGGGTTGGAACAGCTCCGGGGGATCCCCCTGGTGGACGACGCCGACGGTGCTGCCCCCCGTCCCCCGAACTTCGAAGGCAACCCGCCCCGGGACCGCCTCAACCGTTCCGGGCACGACCGCCCCTTCCAGGCGGAAGCGCCGGTCGCCCAGGTCCTCCTTCTGGGCGACGGCCTCGTCGGCGGTCTTGAAGTACACGGTTGCCTCCCCCAGCCCTTGGAGCAGGAGGAACCCGAGGGCGGCGGCGATCACCGCGCCGGCGACCCATAGGCGACGCCGACCCCGAGCCGCCTGGGGTGGGGTGCGGGTGGCGGTCATCTGGTCACCCTCGCCCGGCGCGACAGCGCCCGGCCGCGCACTACCACGCGCAGGGCGTAGACGCCGAGGGTACCGAGCGTGGCCCCGTAACCGAGCAGGACGTAGCTCACGGAACGGCCACCGCCTCGCCCTCGGCCCGGCGCTCCTCCAGGGCCAGGCCGAGCCCCTGGTCGTCGAAGTGCTCCTCGAGTGCCTCCACCCGGTAGCGCTCGACCAGGAGCCATCCGTAGACCAGGGTCATGGCCACGAAACCGAGCAGCATCACCGCCACGTAGGAGCCGTCCAGGTCCGACTGAGGGGTCAGCTGGGCGAGGGAGCGGCCCTGGTGCAGCGTGCGCCACCAGTCGACCGAGAAGTGCACGATGGGCACGTCGACAACCGCAACCAGGGCGGCGATCGCCGAGCGCTTGGCTCGGGTGTGCACGTCGGTCTGCACCCCTCGCAGCGCCAGGTAGCCGAGGAAGAGGGCGAGGAGCAGGGCGGTGCTGGTCAGGCGGGCGTCCCACGTCCACCACACGCCCCACGTGGGACGACCCCATATGGACCCGGTGACCAGGGTCAGGGCGGTGAACACCACGCCCACCTCGGCCGACGACGCAGCGACCCGGTCCCACACGCGGCTGCGTGTGCGCTGCCACAGGTACAAGACGCTGGCGACGGCGGTGACGCCGAACGCCAGGTACGCGGCCCACGCCAGCGGCGGGTGGATGGCGATCAGGCGAGCGTAGGGCCCCTGCTCCAGGGTCGGAGGAAGGCCCAGCCCGAGCACGATGGTGCTGGCGAGCGCCAGGAGGGCCGCAGCCCCGAGGATGAAGCTGGCTTGGTTCCTCGCCGGCGTGCTCATGACTCCTCCATCAGGGCACCGAAGCCCACCAGCCCGAAGGTCACGTAAACCACGGCGAACACTCCGAGGAGCTGGACCCATCGCCATCCGTCGTCGACGCTGGACCCGAGCGCCACCTCCCATGCCCGGGTGGCGCTCAGCAGCACCGGAGCGAGCACGGGGAGCAGCAGGAGGGGTAGGAGCGTCTCCCGGACCCGCAGCCCAGCCGACAGCGCGCCGTACACCGTGCCCGCTGCAGCCAAGCCGAGCGTGGCCACGGCGGCGGTGGCCACCATCAGCCCGGCACCACCGAGATCGACTCCGTAGAGCACGACCACGCCGGCGGTGAGGAGCAGCTCGAGGGCGACGAGCTCAACGAAGACGGCCGCCGCCTTGCCGAGGAAGATGCCGGCCGGGTCGAGCCCGAGGAGGCGCAGGCCGTCGCTCCCGCCGTCGACCGCTTCGATGGCGAAGCTGCGCTGCACGGCAAGCAGCGCCGAGAACAGCACCGCCACCCAGAACAGGCCGGCCGAGGCTCGGACCAGGATCCCCCGGTCGGGGTCGAGGGCGAAGCCGAACAGCACGAGCACGAGTACGGCGAAGGGAGCCACCTGGTTGGTGGCAACCCGGGACCGGGCCTCGATGCGCAGGTCCTTACCCGCCACGAGCGCCGCGTCACGCCACATGGACCGGAGCTCTGGGCTCGTCCGAAGATGGGGTCTTAGGCTGGACCCGGCCTCCGCTGATGCTGACGGCCCGATCGGCCAGCGCGCTGGCCCGGTCCCCCTCGTGCGAGGTGAACACAACGGTGACACCCGCGCCCACGGCCTCGCGGACGAGCTGGTCGAGCAGCTCCCGTCCCTCGGCGTCGAGGCCGGCGTGCGGCTCGTCGAGTAGCCACAGGCGGGAGCGGCGGACCACCAGTGCGGCGATTGACACCCGCCGCCGCTGCCCGGCCGACAGGCGCGCCACGGG
>JADDQT010000244.1 GCA_016781225.1 Actinomycetota bacterium | reverse complement strand
GGCGCGGCGCCGCATCCCGACGTCTATGGCACCCACGCCGAGCGGGACGAAGCAGAGCTGGCCCTGGTACGGGGGGCGATGGAGATGGGGCTGCCCACCATGTTGATCTGCCGAGGCCTGCAGATCCTCAACGTGGCCACCGGCGGGACGCTGCACCAGCATCTCCCCGACATCGAGGGCATGCACCCGCACGGCCTCCCCGTCACCGGCGCGTCGGTGTTCCACCATGTGAAGGTGGCGTCAGGGACGCGCCTGGCCGCCGTCTCCAGTCGGGAAACGCTCTTCTGCACGTCGCATCACCATCAGGGCATCGACCGCCTCGGTGAGGGCTTGGTGCCCACGGCGTGGAGCGACGACGGCCTGGTCGAGGGCGTCGAGCCCGAGGCCGACGGGCCCTGGGTCATGGGCGTGCAGTGGCACCCGGAGATGACCGCAGCCGACGACGCCTCTCAGCAGTCGCTGTTCGACGGGTTCGTGGATCAGGCTCGGCAGTACTCGGGCTAGCCCGGGACGCCAGCACCCGAGGGCCGAGGCCGTCCGCTCAGGCTCGGAGCAGCTCCGCCACCCGGAAGGCCAGGTCGATGGACTGGCGGGCGTTGAGCCTCGGGTCGCACGTGGTGGTGTAGCGCACGTCGAGGTGACCTTCGAGGATCTCCTCCGACCCACCCAGGCACTCGGTGACGTCGTCACCGGTGAGCTCCACGTGCACACCACCGGGCCAAGCGCCCTCGGCCCGGCACACCGAGAAGAAGGTCTCGATCTCGCTCAGGACGTCGTCGAAGTGGCGGGTCTTGCGCCCCGAAGGGCTGGTGAAGGTGTTGCCGTGCATGGGATCGCACACCCATGCAACGGGATGGCCGGCGTCGCGCACGGCGCGGATCAGCGGGCCCAGCGCGTCTCGAACCCGGCCCGATCCCATGCGGGAGATCAGGGTGAGCCGCCCGGGCGTTCGTTCCGGGTCGAGACGGTCGCACACGGCCACGACGTCCTCGGGTATGGCCGCCGGCCCCAGCTTCACCCCGATGGGGTTGCCGACCCCGGACAGGAACTCCACGTGAGCCCGGTCGACGGCCCGCGTGCGCTCGCCGATCCAGAGCATGTGGGCGGAGCAGTCGTACCAGGCGCCGGTGAGGGAGTCCTGGCGGGTGAGGGCCTCCTCGTAGCCGAGGAGCAGGGCCTCGTGGGAGGTGTAGAAGTCCACCTGGTGGAGGGCAGCCGTCTCCACGTCGATTCCGCACGCCTTCATGAAGCGAAGGGCACGCTCGATCTCCGAGGCGATGGCCTCGTAGCGCCGCCCTTCGGCGCTCGTGGCCACGAACTCCTGGTTCCACGTGTGGACCTCGCGCAGGTCGGCGAAGCCACCCTTGGCGAAGGCCCGCAGCAGATTCAGCGTGGACGCCGACTGGTGGTAGGCGGTGAGAAGCCGCTCCGGATTGGCTGCCCGGCCCGAGGCGGTGGCGACCAGGTCGTTGACGATGTGGCCGCGAAACGACGGGAAGTCCTCGTCGCCGATCCGTTCGGTGGGCGACGACCGGGGCTTGGCGAACTGGCCGGCGATTCGGCCCACCTTCACCACCGGCACGCCCGATCCGTAGGTGAGCACCACCGCCATCTGGAGGATGACCTTGAGCTTGTCCCGGATGGAGTCGGCGGTGAAGTCGTCGAAGGACTCGGCGCAGTCGCCCGCTTGGAGCATGAACGCCCGTCCCTCGGCCACCTCGGCAAGGCTCGAGGTGAGTTGACGGGCCTCCCCGGCGAAGACCAGGGGGGGCAGCGCCGAGAGCTGCTTCAGGGTCTGTTCCAGGACAGCCTCGTCCGGCCAGTCCGGTTGCTGATCGGCCGGCAGGGCGCGCCACGAGGTTGGTGTCCACTCCCTCACGGCCTCCAGCGTAGGGGAGGGACCGCTCAGGGCAGCAAACGCGGGCAGCGTGGGGCGCCGGCGGCAGGTCGAGCCGTAGAGTGCCCGGATCGGCGAGCGCATCGGGATCTTCGGGGGCACCTTCGATCCCGTGCACGTCGGCCATCTGGCCGCTGCGGTCAACGTCCGCCATGCCCTCGGATTGCAGCGGGTCCTCCTGGTGGTGGCCAACGTCCCGTGGCAGAAGGCGGGCGAGAGATCGGTGACCCATGCCGAGGACCGCTACGCCGTGGTGAGGTCGGCGGTGGCGGGGCTGGAGGGCATCGAGGCCAGCCGGCTGGAGATCGACCGGGGCGGACCGTCCTACACCGCCGACACGCTTTGCGAGCTGGCCGCCCGCCACCCCGGTGCCGAGCTGTTCCTGGTGGTCGGTTCCGACGTGGTGAGCGAGCTGCACACCTTGGAGCGGGCCGACGAGGTCGGTCGCCGAGCCACGCTCGTCGCCGTGGCCCGTCCGGGCGTCAAGGTGCCGCCGCCCCCCCCCTCGTGGCACATGGAGGTGGTGGAGGTGCCCGCCCTCGACGTGTCGAGCACCGATCTGCGGGCCCGTGTCGCCACCGGGCGCCCCATCGAGGTACTGGTGCCAGCCGGTGCCGTCCGTGAGATCCGCCGGCGCGGTCTGTACGCTGGCTGAAGATTGAGCGCGAATCCGGGCTTCGCTCCCGCCACCCAGGCCACCCCCGCCGAGCCGGACGGGGGCGAGCCGGACGCCAGTCAGTCGCACGAGCAGCGGCCCACCATCTTCCCGCCCTACAACCCCCCGGACGGCGCACGACCGGCGTCCGATCCGATCGAGCTCGACGACGGTCCCGTCCCCCTCCCCGAGGTCCCTTCGAGCCAAAGGTCGCGCCGGCGCCAGGAGAAGATTCGGAGGCGCCGGCGCAGGCGACGCCGTCGGATCTCGATCCTCGCCTTCCTCGGTGTGGTGACCGGCGCGGCGGTCCTGCTCGTGCCTCCGGTGGGTCGCTTCGTCGGCCGAGAGGCTCAGGACCGGAACGATCGAGACCAGGAGGCGACCGGCCCCGGAGGGGCTGAAAGCGCGGCGCCGCAGGTCGCCCCCACCGCGGCCCCGGTGCTCCTGGCCTACCAGGACGGTACCCGCCGGGCCTCGGCCCTCACGGTGCTTGTCCCGTCTACGGGCGGCAAGGGCGGGACCTTGCTGCTGGTGCCCCCGGGGACGATGACCGAAGTCCTGTCGCTCGGCCTCGAGCCCGTGCGCCAGTCGCTCGAGTTCGGTGGTCCGGCCCGCCTGAAGTCGACGGTGGAGAACCTCCTAGGGGCGCCGCTGGGCGGGGTGGTGGTGGTCGACGACGCCGGCCTCGCCAACCTGCTCGCCCCGGCCGGGCCCCTCCCCGTCACCGTCCCCGAGCGCGTCGAGCGGGTGAACCCGAACGGCCGGGTGGAGGTTCTCTTCGAAGCGGGGGCCTCGACCTTGGCTCCGCCCGGAGCCGGTCGCTTCCTGTCGGCCAAGGGTCGAGAGAACGACCTGGCCCGTCTGGCCCGCCACCAGGCCTTCTGGGAGGCCTGGCTGGCCCGGCTCGGCGAACGTCCCGAGGCGATCCCGGCCCGGTCGCCCGAGCTCAAGGCAGCCATCGCCGCCCTGGCCACCGGACCAGTGGACACGCGTCTCCTCCCGGTGGAGGCCTTCGGTA
>JADDQT010000243.1:3456-3583 GCA_016781225.1 Actinomycetota bacterium | reverse complement strand
GTCGTCCTTGTTGAAGGAGAGGGGCCCCCGGTTGGAGACGATGACCAGGTCGGAGTGCCCCATCAGCGCAGACCGTAGTTCCCAGGCACTCGGTGGCACGATACTCCTATGCCTCGCGTGGTGGCCG
>JADDQT010000243.1:0-3340 GCA_016781225.1 Actinomycetota bacterium | reverse complement strand
GGCATCCTGCACGCCATGGGCGGGGTCGTGCGCAGGACCCGGGCCAGGGGGCCGTTGAGCGACGCCATCACCGCCGAATGGCGCATGGAGGGCTCCACGGCTGTGCTGGAGACGGCTGAGGTCGCCGGGCTCGACCTCGTGGGCGGCCCGGACTGGAACGACCCGATGCGGGCGTCCACCGCCGGTGTCGCCGATCTCATCGCCGCCGCCGAAGGCGCCGGTGCCACCCGGATCGTGGTCGGGGTCGGCGGGTCGGCCTCTACTGACGGAGGACTGGGCTGCCTGGAAGCTCTCGGTGCTCGGGGCCTGCGCGGTGTGGAGGTCGTGGTGGCCTGCGACGTCGCCGCGACCTTCGTGGAAGCCGCCGACCGCTTCGCGGCCCAGAAGGGGGCCACGCCTTCCCAGGTGGCACTCCTCGGGCGGCGCCTAGAACGGCTGGCCCAGGTGTACCAGGAGGAGCATGGCGTCGACGTGCGGTAGCTCCCGGGGTCGGGTGCGGCCGGTGGTCTGGCCGGCGGCCTGGCTGCCCTCGGGGCCAAGCTGGTTCCCGGGTTCGATCTTGTGGCCGAGTCCATCGACCTCGCCCGTCGTATCGAAGGGGCCGACCTGACTGTGACGGGTGAGTGCTTCCTCGACGAGTACTCCTTCGAGGGCGGGGCAGTGGGCGGCGTGGTCGAGCTCTGCGAGGAGGCCGGGGTGCCGGTGCTGACCGTTGTGGTCGAGGCGAGCGGCGACCATGCCGTCCCCGTGATCGAGCTGGCCGAGCGCTTCGGCCCGGAGCGCGCCCTCGCGGCCACCGTCGAGTGCGTGGAGGAGGCGGTGGCGGAGCACCTCGCCGGATTGGAGCGCCCGCGTTGGCCGGTGTCGAGTGCCTGTTCACGAAGACCACCGGTAGCCTGAGCCAATGACCGAGCGCCTCCGCCGGGCAGGCCAGGTCTCGTGGTCCGTCGTGGGCATCGTCGCCCTGCTGGCCGTCTTGGCCCTCGTGGTGTGGACCGTGCGGGTCATCATCCCTCCGCTGGTCCTCGCCGCCACCATCGTGTTCCTGCTCAACCCCGTCGTAACTCGCCTTCAACGCCACCACATCCCCCGGGCTGCCGGAGCGGGCATCACCTACCTGGCGGTTGTCGGGTTCGTGGTCCTCGCCGGCGTGCTGGTGGTGCCGCTCGCCGGCGCGCAGGCCAGGGATCTCTCCAGGGAGTGGCCGCAGATCCAGGCCAATGCCGAGCGATGGGCGGATGCCCGGGCCGAGGAGTCCAAGGGCAGGTTCTGGGAGTTCGACCGCAAGGAGCTCGGTGCCGCCCTGAGCAACAGCGAGCTGTCGGTCCGCCAGCAGGTGGACCGAGCCTTCAGGCTGGGCGTCGCCGTCTTCAACGTGGTGCTCATAGTGGTGCTGGCGCCCATCATCGCCTTCTACCTCCTGGTGGACCTCCCCCACGTCCGTCGAGTCTCGGAGTCACTCATCCCTGCCGGGGCCAAGGACGAGGTCATGCACGTGGCCTCTCGCCTCAACCACGCCATAGGTGGTTTCTTCCGGGGCCAGCTGATGATCGCCGCCATAGTGGGAGTCCTCTGCTCGGTCGGGCTGGCCGCCATCGGCCTGAAGTTCTGGTTCCTGGTGGGCATGATCGCCGGGTTCTTCAACATCATCCCCCTCATCGGCCCGTGGGTCGGCGGCCTGCCCGGGGTGGCCATCGCCCTCACCACCGGCAGCCCGCTCCAGGCGCTCGGCGTGATCCTGGTCATGGTGACGGTCCAGCAGATCGACAACCACTTCATAACGCCGCAGGTGATGCACCGCGTGGTGCAGCTGCACCCGGCGGCGGTGATCCTCGCCCTCGTGGCGGGTGGCCACCTCGGGGGGTTCCTGGGACTGCTGTTCGCCGTGCCCCTCACTGCCGTGCTGAAGATCGTGCTGTGTCACCTGTGGAGGGTGCACATCCTCGGCGAGCCGTTCACCGACACGCCGGCCGAAAACGACGACAAGCGTGGGCGTGGGCCGGGGCTGGTCCAACGCGTCGTGGAAGACGACCTGAGGGACGAGGAGGAGGAGACGCCGGCGCCCGCATCGGCACGGTGATCCTCCCGCTTCAGGCCTGACCCGACAGAGGCGGGGCCTCGGGGACGGCTTCGCCGACTCCGGCCCTGGCCAGAACGGTGCGCAACACCTCCTCGGCTTGAGGTCCGAGCTCTTCGAGGGGGCGGTTGCGGTGGACGCGCCGGCCGAGGTCGACCTGGGCCAGCGACTCGGGCCCGAAGCGTTGGGCTATGTCTATGAGCAGGGCGATGTCCACGCCGTAGCCGGCGACGAAGGGCACGTGGGTGAGCACATCCCTCCGGCCGGCGCACTCTCCGGCCAGGGGCTGACACAGCCAGGACAGGTTCGGGAACAAGGTTCGCAGCAGAGGCTTGGCTACGAGCTCGGTCACCCGTCCGCCCTCCCCGCGGCGTCCTTGGTAGGGCCGGTCGTAGAACCCCTTCACGAACCCAATCTCGTCGTGGGTCAGCAGCGGGCCCACCAGGCCGAGCACGAAGTCCGTGTCGAAGCCGCGCACGTCGGCGTCGCAGAACACCACGATGTCTCCCGACGACGCCCGCACCCCCTCCTGCATGGCCGCTCCCTTGCCGCGGCGGGGGCTGGCCACCACCTGGGCTCCGGCCGAGCGAGCCCGCGACGCAGTGCCGTCGCCGGAACCGTCGTCGACGACGACGACCTCGTCCAGGAGTGGGTGTCGCTCCTGAAGCTCGTCCACCAGGGCGGCGACGATGGCGCCGATGGTGGCCTCCTCGTCACGTGCCGGGAGGCAGACCGAGACCCGGCGGGCGCCCCGCGCCCTCACCAGGCCGGGAGCGCTGAACTGGTGTCGGGCGAAGTCGGTCGGGAGGCTCGCCGGTACGGGCATGGGACCCATCTTCGCTCGGCGGCCCCGTCCTCCTTCACGCGTCGACTCACCGCGGCGTCCCGGGAGGTAGCATGAGGGCACTTATCCAGAGCGGTTGAGGGGCCGGGCCCGACGATTCCGCGGCAACCAGTTCACCACGAGCAGCCTTCGTAGCGGAGGTCTCTGGGTGCGACCAGGTGCCAATGCCCGGAGCGATGAGGAGGAACGTTGCCCACATCAGCCCCCCCGGGCCCGCACGTCGACGGACTTCGCTGTCGGGAATGCGGCCGTGGGTACCCCGCCGAGGCCCTGCACGTCTGCGAGTTCTGCTTCGGCCCCCTCGAGGTCGACTACGACTACGAGGCCATCACCGCCGCCGTCAGCCGGGAGAAGATCGCCGCTGGCCCCCCCACCATCTGGCGCTACGCCGACCTCCTGCCCGCGGGCGGCTCGCCAGG
>JADDQT010000242.1 GCA_016781225.1 Actinomycetota bacterium | reverse complement strand
CCCGGCCAGGTGCTTGCGGCGGTTCCCCGGCGGGTGGTGGTCCAGGACGCGGCCCTGGCCGGCATGCCGGTGAGCGCGTACGACCCCCAAAGTCCGGTAGGAGCGGTGTTCGACGAGTTGGCGAAGGAGGTGTTGCAGCGTGCCCAAGCGACCTGAGCTGGCGGATCGGCTGGCAACGGAGGGGAAGGGGAGAGAGGCGTTCGCTGCTGCGGCGCCCGTGGCTTCAACGCGAGGCGGGGGAGAGGACAAGGGACGCTGGGAGGACACGCACCAGCGGGTGACGTTTCACTGCTCGGTGGCGCTGAGGGAGGCCATCGAGGAGGAGATGCGCCGTTCAGGTCGCTCGAAGAGCCGGGTGATCGTGGACGCTCTACGGGCCGATCTTGGGGTGGAGGAGTAGCGACTCTCACTTGCAGACTGTCCGCATACCGTATACGGTAGACAGTCTACGGTAACGGCGGATCTCGAAAGGAGAGGTACGAATGACCAGGCGCCTGGTTGCCATTCCGGACAATGACCAGGGTGAGGTGACTGCGCCTCTGGGTGTCTTGGAGGAGGTGCTGATAGCGCTCGTGGACCACGACGGTGAGGGCATATCGAGTGGCGTCCTTGCTGACGGCAGCGCACTGGCCGCCCTGCAAGGGCTCCTCGTCGTCGTTGTCGACGTCGAGCGGGCGCCGGCGGCACAGCCGCTTGCACCGGATGGGCGCTTCGAGCTGATCCCATTGCGCTTCGCCACCATGGAGGAGGCGGACCTGCGCTTGGTCGGGGAGGCCCTGGCGGTGCTGGGGCGAGCGACCGTCGGTGGCGGCGAGGACTTCGTGGTGGACACGCTTGGGGCCTGGGCCGAAGCCGAGCTGCACCACCACGGCAGGGTGGGCGACCTGCTGGCCAACTTCGCACGGGCCCATGGGGTGCTCGACCTGGCCACTGACGCCGACGCCGAGCTGCTGGCCTCCCGGCTGCAGTTGGGAAGCGGACGGGTGGTGCTCACGACGGTCGAGTACGAGGCGTATGAGCGGCTGACGGGGCGGATCATGGCCATGCTCTACGGCGACGACCCGATGGCACGCTTCCTGTTCCGGGGGGCCTGAGGGTGGGGGTCGTCGAGAGCTCCTCGACGCCGGGTCGCAGGCGGGGGCGGGCGTACGATGGGGGAGTGGATCGCGGCGGCGAGGAGCTGGACGACCAGTCCCGCCTGGACTTGGCCAACGTGGTGGCCAGTGCGGCCCTGGAGGGCCAGGAGATCTCGAGGGAGGGCCGGGCCCTGGCTGTGGAGTATCTGGCCGGGCGCCTTGACGGGGAGATGTACCGCCGGCGGGTGCGAGAGATGGCGCTTGGGGCACGCCAGCTGGCCGCCGAGTCGTAGATCGAGGGTCGGCAGTGGCTGACCCCTACGTCGATCCGGCGACCGGGGTGCTCCGGAACCGGCTGGGGATCACCGACGCCGGCGAGCTCGGCCGGGTGGAGGCCGAGCTGGTGGCCGCCGCCGAGCTCGTGCTGTACCGGGAGCGCCCTGTGAGCGGTCGCTATGACTTGGCGCACCTGCAGGCGGTCCACCGGCATCTGTTCGGCGACGTGTACGAGTGGGCTGGGGAGCTGCGGACGGTCGACATCGCCAAGGGCGGGACTTACTTCGCCCGGGCCCAGCACATCGAGGCCGAGGCCCAACGTGTGTTCAACGCACTGGCAGCCCAGGACTATCTGCGGGGCTTAGATCGCCAAGCGTTCGCCGCCGGCGCCGGTCGGCTGCTCGGGGACCTCAACGCCCTGCACCCCTTCCGCGACGGCAACGGACGGTCTCAGCGTGGCTTCATCCAACTGCTGGCCCGTGATGCCGGCTGGCAGCTGGCCTGGGCGCGCGTGGACCCAGCTGAGAACGCCAGACGCTCGGCAACGGCCATGGCCGACCCGGACGCCCTCGTGCCCCTGGTCGAGGGCATCCTGACCCCGGTGGGGGAGGCGCTGTCGGCCGAGAGCCTCCTACTGCCTCGTCTGCGGCCGGGTCCTACAGGAGCAGCCGAGTCGCCCGCGCCGGGTTTCGGCCTTGGTGCTGCGCGAAGCGCAGCGCGGCTCGCGGCTCAGGACCGCGGGCCTGCTGTCAAGGGAGAAACTGGCCCGGTGCCGCCCAGGTTTTCGACCGGGATGGCTCCGGTGAAGCCAGAGCAAACACGACGCCGAAATCGGTAGTTGGGCGGGTGGATACAGAACTACTGATCTACTGAGTCGCACAAGCGGTCCGCCTGGGGCGGCCGGCCCGGCCGGGCGCCCGCAGCGCTTCTGCAAGCGCTCGGCCCACCGCTGTCGCAAGAGGGATTGGCACAGCGTTACCGATCTGGTTCAGCTGCGAGGCCTGGCTTCCCGCGAACTCCATCCAGTCGGGGAAGCCCTGGACACGGGCCGCCTCCCGTGCTGTAAGTGTGCGGCCGAGCCGCGGATGGATGAAGTCGGAGAGGTCTTTGCCCATGTGGGCCGTGAGGGTGGGGCACGCGGCGTCCGCCCGGAGTCGGCGGTACTTGCTCTCATGGCCGCCCGCCTGGAGCTCCTCGGGGAGGTGGCGCCGATCCTGGCCCTCGGCCAGGGCGCCGAGCCGCTTCTGCCTGGTCTCCTCGAGCCGCTTCGTGTGGTGGTTGAGGACGACGCCGTCCTCGGCCCGCAGCGCCGCCGCGTAGCGGCTCGGCTGGCGCCGCGTGTAGCTGGTGGTCTCTCCTGGCCGGACCGCCTCTGGCGGCAGGTCGGAGATGGCGTCCCAGAGCGTGAGGTCACCGGGCTGCGTCGTGGGCTCGGGCCACGAGAACCGGCGGCCGGGCTCGACGGCGACGACGAAGAGCCGCCGTCGGTTCTGCGGGGTGCCGTGGTGGGCGGCGTTGAGGAAGGTGTAGTCCACGTCGTAGCGGCGCCCCTCGCCCAGGTCGATGCGCTCGAGGCCCGTGATGAGGCGGTCGAAGTAGAAGCCGCCCAGCATCGAGGTGAGCCCCACCACGTTCTCCACGAGGACAGCCCTGGGCCGCAGTTCGGCGGCTGCCCGCAGCAGCTGGTCGAGCATGGCATTGCCGGGATGGCCGATTCGGCGCTGCCCCTTGATGCTGAAGCCCTGGCACGGCGGGCCGCCGGCGAGGAGGTCGAGGCGCCGGCGGCGGTCGGGGAACAGGGACGCGGGTTCGACCGAGCGCATGTCGGTGTCCACGACGCGGGTGCGCATGTGGTTCAGCCGGTACGTCTCGGCGGCCTGGGGGTCAGACTCGACCGCGGCGTGGACGGTGAACCCTGCAGCCGCCAGGCCCAGCGACAGCCCCCCTGCTCCCGCGAATAGATCGACTGCAGACAGGGTGCGGGGCGGCACGTGCCGGATCGTACGGGCGCTCGCCGGAGGGCCGGTGGATGGGGCTATCGGCAGTAGCGGCCGGCGGACCTATCCAGATGTAGAAGCTTCGACAGACCGCTCGTCTCAAGAACGTGACAACCCCTCTGACCAGGGAAAACGCTGGCTCCTTATCTGTGGGCGATGGGCTATCATGGACCTATGAGGCGGGAATCGGCGCAGGAGCGGCTCCGTGAGGGCGACCGCATGCGCGAGCTCTGG
>JADDQT010000042.1:4611-11350 GCA_016781225.1 Actinomycetota bacterium | reverse complement strand
CAAGCTCCTCGCTGCGGCCGGCCTCCAGGCCCAAGCGGAAGCCCTAGTTCGTGGCCGAACGGCGCATGGCGAACGCGGGCACCGGCTGGGGGCGCACCGCAGGCTGCGGCAGGAGGCGCAGCTTCATCTCCTTCTCGGCGGCGATGTTGCGCACGCGCACCAGCATGGCCACGAAACCGAGGAAGAGGGCGTCCATGACGAAGTGCAGCATCCACAGCGGCGTGGAAGAGACCACCATGGCCAGCACGAAGGTGGTGCCCATGCCCATGAGGAGGGTGAACATCACGTCCCGGCGGCGACGGATGGTGCGAGCCCGCCTAGCCGAAGCCGTGGGGGCAACAGCCGGACCCTGTGCTGCGATGGGAGCCGAGCGAGCTCCGGCGACGGGTGCAGCGACGTTCCCCCGTCGTGACGTCCCCAAGGGCCCCAGGGGGACCGCTCCCACCGCCTCCACGTACCGGCCACCATCGGCCACGTCGATACCCAGTCCCCGAGAAGGTCCCGTGCGCTGGAGTACCCGAAGCTGGCGACGGAAGTCACCGATAGAGTCGGCGGGGCTACTCTCTGCGCGAGCTCGAACTATCGGCGTGATCAGGACCGCAGCCCAGATCCCTGCGAGGATCAGCAGTACCACAATGCCCAACGCTCCTCGACCTACCTTCTGTGACTCGGGGACCGTAACGTGCCGCTGGCTGCGAGCGGTGGATACCGCCGGGGAAGGCAACCGGGTTCAGGGGCAACCCGCCTATTTGCTACTACGTCTGGGCCGGCTTCGCCACCGGATCCGAGTCACCGGCGCCGGGGCCGTTGGCTGACGGGCGGCGCCAGATGCCCGATCGGCCGCCCGTCTTCTCCCACAGGGCCAGCTCACCGATCACCATGGAACGGTCGGTCGACTTGCACATGTCGTAGATGGTGAGTGCAGCCACCGAGCAGGCGGTGAGAGCCTCCATCTCGACTCCGGTGCGGTCCACCGTCTCCACCTGGGATTCGACCTCCACGTGGTCGTCGGCCAGGGTGAAGTTGACGTACACCGACCCCACCGTGAGCTGGTGGCACAGCGGCAACAGGTCGGGGGTGCGCTTGGCCGCCTGGATCCCCGCCACCCGTGCCACACCCAGGACGTCACCCTTGGACACGGCATTGCTGGCCACCATGGCCGTGGTCTCGGGCAGCATGTAGACCCTGCAACGGGCCATGGCCCGTCGATGAGTGGGCTCCTTCGGGGTCACGTCCACCATCCGGGCTCGCCCGAGCGGGTCCAGGTGGGTGAGGCGGCGGTCAGACATCGTCGTCAAGTGTAGGGCCGGCACGCCTGAGGGGACGTCCACAGACCCTCTGCCCTTAGAGCGCCTCTCGTCGGGCCAGATCGGCGAGAAAGGCACGAAAGGGCGGTCCCAGGTCCTCACGCTCCAGCGCCAGCTCCACGACCGCCCGCAGGTAGTCGTCCTTGTTGCCGATGTCGTATCGGCCCTTCTCGAACGTGTAGCCGTAGACCGTCCGCTCCCCGAGCAGCAGGCCGACGGCGTCGGTGAGCTGGAGCTCGCCCCCCTTGCCCGGCTGGATCCTCTCCAGGGCGTCGAAGATGTCCGCGGTGAACACGTAGCGGCCCATCACCGCCAGGTTCGACGGTGCCAGGGCCGCGGGCGGCTTCTCGACGATGGCGGTGATTCGCACCACGTTGTCGCCGGCGTCGTCACCGGCGTCCTCCACTTGGGGGCAGCCGTACGAGGAGATCTCGCTCGGGGCGACGGCCTTGAGGGCGATCACCGACTCCCCGAGGCGCTCGTGCGCGGCCAGCATCTCGTTGAGCACCGGGGACTGCTCGTGCATGATGTCGTCGGGGAGCAGCACGGCGAAGGGCTCGTCCCCCACGTGCCAACGGGCCACCGACACCGCGTGGCCCAGCCCCTTGGCCTCCCCCTGGCGCACGTAGTGGACGTTGGCCATGGTGGCGATGGCCTGGACCATCTTCAGCTGGTCGAACTTCCCGGTGCGCTCCAGAAGGTGCTCGAGCTCGTCGCTGCGGTCGAAGTGGTCCTCAACGCTTCGCTTGCCCCGGCCCGAGATGATGAGGACGTCCTCGATCCCGGCCCGCACCGCCTCCTCCACCACCAGCTGGATGGCGGGCTTGTCGACCACCGGGAGCATCTCCTTGGGCGTGGACTTGGTGGCCGGCAGGAAACGCGTGCCGAGCCCCGCGGCGGGTATCACTGCCTTGCGGACCGTCATCGAAGAGTGCTGTCGCTGGGTGAGCCGCCGGCGCTCGCTCAGGCGCCGACCACGGCCTCGAACAGCTCTGCGTACTCGAGGAGGTGACGGTCGCCGACGAAGTTCTCCTGCACGCGCTGGCGGGCGTTGGCCCCGAGCCGCTGGGCCTCCTCGGGATCGTCGAGGAGGCGGGCCAGACCCCGCCCGAAGGTGTCGAGGTCGAAGGGGTCCTCGAGCAGGATGCCGCACTCGTTGGTCACCTGGTCCTGGATGCCGCCCACGGCCGAGCCGACCAACGGCCGTCCCTTCCACATGCCCTCGGCCACCGTGAGCCCGAAGCCCTCGGCCAGGCTCTTCTGGGTGATGATCTGTGCGTGACGCTGGACGGCGTTCACGATGACTGCATTCTCGTCCACGTCGTCCATGGGCAGGCACACCAGCTGGATGCGCTCACGGATCTCGGTGGGGAGCATCTGCCACGCGTCGACGCACTCGGCCAGGACCTCGCCGCCCTCGGGGTCGTCCGCCACGCCGGCCACGCGTGGACCGACTAGGGCGAGGTTGGCGTCGCCCTTGCCGACGTGGGGGCTTGCGGCGTGGGCGGCAAATCCCTTCATCACACCGATCATGTCCTTCAGCCGGTCCCAGCGCGACACCTGGAGCACCATGGGCGCCCCCGGATCCGGCGGGGGCCCGGCCCGCACGATGTCGGCCGGACGGAGTATCTGGCCGGTGGAGCCGTCCCGGCGGGTGAAGGTGGCCGGCGACGATCCCTTGTTCCCGGCCAGCAGCCCGGCCCGGACCAGGATGGCCTTCACCGTCTTGTCGTCGAGCTCCTGGTTCTTGGGCGAGAACGGGTCGATGGACGGATGGATGATGGAGACGCTCCCGTCGCGCAACCAGGGGGGTACGTACTCCGCCCGGGAGAAGACCATGGCGTCGGCCCCCGCCAGGTGTGGCCGTAGGAAGCTCCATGCCGCCTGCGTGTATCGGTTCTCCAGGTCGCTGCCGATGTGGCACCGCCACACGACCTTGGCCCCGGCGGCCCGGAGAGCCGGCACCAGGCCGGCGGTCTGCGGGTCGTGGAGGAGCACCACGTCCTCGCTGCGCACGCGCTCCAGAAGCATCCGTGCGTTGGCCGAGGTCACCTCGGTGTAATGAGCTGCCTGGGCGGTGTCCAAGGCGCCGCCGTCGCCGGGATCACCGTGTATCTGGTTGTGGATGCGCTTTGTGATGGCGAAGAACTCGGGGTCACCGGCGATGACCGCCCACCTCACCCCGATGCCCGCGCTGCGGGTGTAGCCCACCAGCACCTGGAGCATCTCGGCCACCCCGCCGCCGGTGGCGGTGGAGTTCACGTTCCAGAGCGTGCGCCCGGCGAACAGGTGCTGGGCGGAGTCGGCGGCGCTCATCAGCCGCTTCATGCGGTCCACGCCGATGACCGACTCGAGCCGCTGCAACGGAAGCTCGGGAACCTCTACTTCGCTGACCGTGATCATGTGTCCGTGACCGTGTCCTTCTCTTAGAACAGGGCTGGGTGAGCCGGCTCGCTCCCAGGGAGATTGGCCGAACAACGATGACATGGCGTGAGCCTCCAGCGGCGGACCATACCAAAGCGGCGATGATCGTGGCCGCCCGAGCTGCTGGAGCTCGTCAGCGGGGGTCAGCGGATGCTCGAGCCCTCAGCCCGCCTCGAGGTCGATGGGGGCGATGGGGTTGAACGTGCTGCTCGGTGCCGCCGGGGCCGGGGGCGGCTTGGGTACTCCTGGACCGGGGATGATGATGACCGGCGTCCCCTGCTCCACCCGGTCGAACAAGGCCTCCGACTCGGGGATCGACATGCGGATGCACCCGTGGGAGGCGGCGGTGCCCAGCGAGGCCACGTTGGAAGTGCCGTGGATGCGGATGCCCGGGGAGTTGAGGTTGAGGGCGCGGGTACCGAGCGGGTTCCCCGGGCCGGGCGGGATGCTGGCGGGCAGGCTGGCCCCCCAACCACCGGGATCGGGGTTGACCCAGGTGGGACGGAAGCGCTTAAGGACGATCTGGAACCGGCCCTTGGGCGTGGGGTACTGGGCAGTCCCGGTGGCGACGGTGTACGTCTTGGCCAGGGCGCCGTTCTCGTAGTGGTAGAGCTTGTTCTCGTTCGTGCGGATGAGGATGACGTCGGCGAAGGTGGAGACCTTGGGCTGGATGGTCTGCACGGGCACCTCGACTCCTGCGGCGGCGCTGGCGTCGGTGGCGGGCACCTCACCGTTGGCCAACCGCTCGCCGAGCTCGATGAGCTTGCTCTCGCCGACCTTCTGGTCGAGTGCCTGGCCGGGCACCGAAGGCACGATGTTGACAAGCCCGCTGCTGGTGTCGATCCGCGCGTCCTCGGGCTTGCGGTCCACGTCCTTGGCCAGCTTGGACATGATGGCCGTGGCCCGGCTCGGGTCGAGGCGGAAGCGCACGGGGTAGCTGCGGTCGACGGGCTTGGCCAACAGGCGGTGCCGCACCCGCTTCACCATTCCCATGGACCGCTCGTCGGCCTCGGCGCGGGCGACCACGGCGGCGGTGTCGGCCCGCAGGCCCAGCTCCTCGAGACTCGGGCTGGCCTTGGCCTTGGCGCCGGCGACGGTTACCGGGATCTGCTTGCTGCCCTCGGCCCGGAAGCGGGCGTCGACGTTGGCGATCACCTCTGCTGGGCGCTGGCCCTCCACGTCCACGTCGGCCACCCGCACGCCGGGCAGGAACCGGCCGTCGGTGTTCTGGTCGTAGGCGTAGGCGGCACCCACTACCCCGCCCAGGAGTACCAGCAGCGTCAGCCCTCCGATCAGGACCCACCGCAGGGCGCGGCGGCGAGGCTCCGGAGGAGGAGCTGGGGGGCCCAGATCCTTCGGTGCGGAGGCTACGGGCTCGAGGACGTCAGCGACGGCTGGGTGCATGACTGAAGGTGTGAGAGGTGGGGAAGGTGGCGTCCGAGACGGACGAAGTGCGATCTTACCGGGTAGGCGGCCCTACCCGCCACAGAGTTTGGGCATTCCTCGACTTCATGCGACATCTGTCGCGTAGGTGAACTACCAGGCGGCTCAGGTGCCGGCTCAGCTGGGGCTGTCGGCGTCCTCCTGGGCCACTTCGTTGGACGCGGGCGGGCGACGATCCCGCGCCTTCTTCTTCTTGACCCTGTCGTTCCGCCAGCGGACCTTCGAGCGGTCTCCCCTGCCCATTGGGCTCATCCTAACGGCCGCGGGGGATCCAGCGCCGAGGTGGAGCGTCGACCTGGCGTGGAGGGCGGGAAGGCAACAAGATGGCGGCCAATGCCGACCGAGTCGAGGGTCCTCGCCACCGAGCCAGTGGCCACACTGGACGACTACGTGCGCCATGGAGGCGGCCGCGGACTCGACGCCGCCAAGCGCCTGGGGCCGACGGGCGTCATCGAGGACCTCGAGGCGGCCGGGCTCCGAGGCCGGGGTGGCGCCGGGTTCCCCACCGGGCGCAAGTGGCGCACGGTGGCCGAGAACCTCTCGCCCGCCATGCCGGCCACCGTGGTGGTGAACGCCGCCGAAGGGGAGCCGGGCACGTTCAAGGACCGGGCCATCGTCCGGTCCAACCCCTACCAGGTGCTGGAGGGGGCGCTGGCGGCGGCGGCCACTGTGGGCTCCGACGGCGTGGTCGTGGCCCTGAAGGCGTCGTTCGGCCGGGAGATCGCCCGGATGCGGGCGGCGATGGACGAGGTGCGGGCCGCGGGCTGGTCCGACGGCGTGGACCTGTTCGTAGTCGAAGGGCCGAGCGAGTACCTCTTCGGCGAGGAGACGGCGATGCTCGAGGTCGTCGCCGGGCGCCCGCCCTTCCCCCGCGTCGCACCCCCTTTCCGCCACGGCGTCGACGAGACCGGCACCGCCGTCGCCTCTGCGGCGTCCAACGTGGAGATGGCCGGCCCCGACGCCGAGCTCATGCCCCCGGCGCTCGTCAACAACGCCGAGACCTTCGCCAACGCGGCCGCCATCCTCGCCGAGGGAGCCGACTGGTTCCGCGCCGTGGGCACCGAGCAGTCCACCGGCACCATCGTCTGCACGGTCACCGGTCATACCCGCCGCCACGGGGTGGCCGAGTTTCCAATGGGCACACCGCTCGGGGAGGTGATCGACACCATCGGAGGCGGCCCGCTGTCCGGGCGCGAGGTGATGGCCGTGATGTCGGGCGTGGCCACCCCGCTGCTTCCGGGGTCGGCTCTGGACACGCCCGTCAGCTACGAGGGGATGGAGGAGGCCGGCAGCGGGCTCGGCACGGGCGGGTTCATAGTCTTCGACGACAGCACCGACCCCGCCGCCGTGGCCCGGGGCGTGTCCCACTTCCTGGCCGTGGAGTCCTGCGGCCAGTGCACGCCGTGCAAGCAGGACGGGCTGGCACTGGCCGAGCTCTTCGACACCCTGCAGCGGTCGGAGGCGGACGAGAACACACTGGCCGACATCGAGGACCGGGTGAGGACGGTGTCCGAGCGGGCCCGCTGCTACCTGGCCCACCAGCACCAGCGGGTGGCGGACAGCAT
>JADDQT010000042.1:0-4593 GCA_016781225.1 Actinomycetota bacterium | reverse complement strand
CCCGTCCGGCGGACGGGAGGCGTGGGGCGGGCAGGGCGGAGCTGATCGTGCCCATCCTCGACATCGACGGGGACCGGGCCGTCCTCGACGAGCACTACGCCGACAAGCAGCCCGACTGGAGCTTCGACGAAACCTACTCCGGCCAGTCGCCGGCCGACCGCACGGAGAGCTCACAGCCGGAGTAGCGCCGGGCGGCTCAGCGCACTCGCACGACCCTCAGCACGTCGGTGGCCGGATCGGGGTCGTCGGGGTCACCGGCCAGGATCACCACCACGTCGCCGGCGGCCAGGACGCCCTGCTTCACGAGCGTCTCGATGGCGTACCACACGATCTCGTCGGTGGTGTCGTGCGGTGTTCCGAGGAAGCTCTCCACTCCCCAGGTGAGAGACAGCTGGCGCACGGTACGGGAGGTTGGGCTCACCGTGAGCACCGGGGCGATGGGCCGGAAGCGGGCGATGGCCCGCGCCGAGCCTCCCGTGCGGGAGCAGCACACGATTGCGGCCGCCTCCACTGTTGCCGCCGCCTGCCATGCGGCGTGGCTCACGGCGTCGGTGATGCGCATAGGCGTGGAGACCTGGGACTGGCGCTGCAGCTTGCCCAGCTTGGCGCCCCACTGTGTGTAGTGGGCCTCCTGCTCGGCCCGTTCCACCACACGGGCCATGGTGCGCACCACGCCCGGCGGGTCCACACCGATCGCCGTCTCGCCCGAAAGCATCACCGCGTCGGTGCCGTCGAATACGGCGTTGGCCACGTCGGAGACCTCGGCGCGCGTCGGCGTGGCCGAGGTCACCATGGACTCGAGCATCTGGGTGGCGGTGATCACCGGCCGCCCGGCGGCGATGCTCGTGCGGATGATGTGCTTCTGCACGTGAGGCACATCCTCCAAGGGCAGGCGGATCCCGAGGTCACCGCGGGCCACCATCACGCCGTCGGCTACGGAGAGGATGGCGTCGAGCTCCTCCACCGCCTCCGCCGTCTCCACCTTGGCCAGCACCATGGGCGGGTCGGAGCCGGCGGCATCGACGACGGCGCACACCTCCTCGGCGTTGCGCACGAAGGACATGGCCACCATGTCCACGCCCTCGCCAAGGCAGCTGTCGAGCAGGCGCAGGTCGGCATCGGTGGGGACGCTCACCGCCAAGTTCTGCGAGGGCAGCTGCAGGCCGGGGCGGCCGCGGACAACACCCCCTCGAACCACGAGGGCCGTGGCGCCGCCGGACCCGCAGTCCTCGACCCTGAGGACGATGGTGCCGTCGCCCAGGCCCACCGTGCACCCCTCGGTGAGGGCGTCGAGCGCCCCCGGGAAGTCCACCTCGAGCTGTGCCGCTGTGCTGGGTCCGTCGCCCGCCACCACCTTGACGGTCTCTCCCTGGCGCAGCTCGGCACCCTCCTCGGGAAAGGCGCCGGTGCGGACCTTTGGACCCGGCAGGTCGGCCAGGACGGCCACCGACCGTTCCACGGCAGCTTCTCGGATGCGCCGGATGACAGCGGCGTGCTCCTCGGGCGTGCCGTGGGCAAGCCCCACGCGGGCCACGTCCATGCCTGCATCGATCAGCTCCCTCAACGCCGCCGGCGAGGACGAAGCAGGGCCGATGGTGGCCACGATCTTGGTCCTACGCCCCACGTTGCGTCCCATCTCAGCCAGTGTGGCCCGTCAGCCGGTGTTGCGCAGTCCGGCGGCGATGCCGTTGATGGTGATGAGCAGGGCCCGGCTCAGGTCGGGGTCGGTGCTGGCCTGTGCCCGGGACTTGGCCAGGAGGGACACCTGGAGGTGGTTGAGCGGCGCCAGGTAGGTCTCGCGGATTGGCAGGGTGGTCTGCAGCAGCGGCTGGCGGTCGAGGAGGCGCCGGTCTCCGGTTATGCGCAGCACCTCCTCGACGGTGGACTCGTACTCGGCACGGACCCGGTCGAACAGCGGGTGCAGGTGGGACTCGGCGAGGCGCGACACGTAGCACTCGGCGATGTCCATCCGGCTCTTGGCCAGGGTCATCTCCACGTTGGCCAGGAAGGTGCGGAAGAAGTGCCAGGAGCGGTACATCTCATCCAGGAGCGGGGCGTATCCCGCTCGGCGGGCGGCGGCCAAGCCGGCGCCGACCCCGAACCAGCCGGGAACGATCTGGCGTGACTGGGTCCATCCGAACACCCAGGGAATGGCCCGCAGGCCTTCGAGGCCGTCCGTGGCGCCGGGACGCTTCGAAGGCCGCGAGCCGATCTTGAGGGCGGGAAGCTGGTCGGTGGGCGTGGTGGCGTAGAAGTACGCCGTCAGGTCGGGGTGCTCGACGAGGGCGCGGTAGGCGGTGAACGCCGCTGCCGAGACGGCGTCCATGACCTCGTCGTAGCGCTCCAGCGCCGCGGGAGGCACGAGGGGCGAGCGGTTGAGGACGCACGCCTCGAGGGCGGCGGCCAGTGTGAGCTCGAGGTTCTGGCGGGCCAGCACCCGCAGCAGGTACTTGTCCGACACCACTTCGCCCTGCTCGGTGAACTTGAGGACGCCGTCGAGGGTGCCGGGGGGCTGAGCCAGGATGGCGTCGTGGGAGGGACCGCCGCCTCTGCCCACCGCTCCACCCCGCCCGTAGAAGAGGTTCAGCGTGACGCCGCGGGAGCGGGCCACGTTGCGCAGCTGGCGCTGGGCCCGGTGGATCACCCACTGGGAGGTGGTGATGCCCGCCTCCTTGTTCGAGTCGGAGTAACCGAGCATCACCTCCTGCACGTCCCCCCGTGCCGCCACCAGGCGCCGGTAAGCCGGCTCGTCCAGCATCTGCTCGAGGATCTCCCCCGCCCGGGTCAGCTCCTCCACCGATTCCAGGAGGGGCACGAGGGCGACCCGGGCCACGCCGGCGTGCACGTCCACCAGTCCGGCCTCCCGGGCCAGGACCGCGGCCGCCAAGACGTCGTCGGCCCCCCGGGTCATGGACACGATGTAGCTGCCGACGGCCTCGTCGCCGTAGCGATCCAGCGCCTCCCGCACCATGCGGAACACGGCCAGGGTGGCACCGGCCTCACCATCCAGCCCGGCTCTCGGGCCGAGCAGGGGACGCCGACCCGCCAGCTCCACTCCCAGCAGCTCGAGACGTGCCTTGGGCTCCAGGGCGGCATAGGGCCGGCTCGGGTCCTCCAGGCCTTCGTAGAAAGCGGCCAGCGCCTTGTGGTGGGCGTCGGCGTGCTCGCGCACGTCCATCACGGCCAGGTGGAAGCCGACCACTCCCACCAACCGGGCGAAGCGGGCCAGGGCACCGCGTGCCAGGAGCTCGCCTCGGTTGGCGAGGAGCGACCGCCGGAGCACGGCAAGGTCGGCGAGAAGCTCCTCCGGGTCCTCGTAGTCCAGGCCCGGCTGGTGCGAACCGGCGTCCCAGAACCGCCGGCGGGTGCGCTCGAGCTTGCGGCGGACATAGGAGCTGGCCAGCCGGTAGGGCTCCTCGGCGTTCAGGCGGTGGTAACGCTCGTGCACCTCGGGCAACAGGGCCCGGTCGCGGTCCAGGGTCTTGGCCAGCTCCTCGGAGATGTCCACCACCTCGGTGGAGCAGCTGAGCTCGTCGACCAGACGGTCGGCGCCCTCGACGAGGACGGCCAGTGCCCGGTCGTGCTGGAGGCGCAGCACCTCGGCCGTCGTCTCTGCGGTCACGCTGGGGTTGCCGTCACGGTCACCACCCACCCACGTGCCGAAGCGAAGGGGCCGGAAGCCGATGTCGGCCTCGAGCTCGAGCGAGTCCAGCTCGACCTCGAGGTCCTCCACCACCTCGGGAGCCACCACGGAGCAGGTGCGGGCCAGGTAGTACATGGCCGCCGCGGCCTCGTCGACGGGTGTGAGCCGGTCCCGACGCAGCTCGTCGGTCTGCCAGAGCGTGTCCACCAGCTCGGCCAGGCGCCGGTCGACGCGCTCGTGCACCGCCGGTCCGGCGGCAGGGTTGGCGTCGGCTTCCAGCAGCTCGGCGACGGCGGCCAGCTTGGTGAGGACGGATCGCCGGGCGGCCTCGGTGGGATGAGCGGTGAACACCGGGCGGAGCTCCAGACGGGCGAGTATGGCGGCGACCTCCTCGGAGGGAAGGGCGGCCTCGCGGATGCGTTCGACCGTTCGGGCCAGCGCAGTTGCCGCCCCCGCCACCGTCGCGTCCTCGTACCTGGCCCGGTGCACCTGCTCGGCCACGTTGGCCAGCTGGAAGTAGGTGCCGAAAGCCCGGGCCAGTCCCAAGAGGGTGGACAGGTCGGTGGCGTCGGCCAGCTCCTCGAGCACGGAGTCGAGGTCGCCCTGGGCCTTGCTCCGGGCGCGCACCCGCTCCACCAGCGCCAGGAGCTCCGGCCCTTCCTGGCGGCTGAGCGTCTCACCCAGCAGGTTGCCCAGCCGGCGGATGTCCGCCCGCAGCGTGGCGTGCTCGGATTCCGACGTCGCGGTCGTCACGTCCACTCCAGCGAACTGTAGGAGAGAGCGGCGCGCTCCGGTAGTTGGAACCCGTTTGATGGCGTGTCGTTTCGGTTACCGGAAGCTGATGAGCGCCTGACTCAGGGGGTGCGCAGCGCTTCGGTGGGCGAGAGCCGTGCCGCCCGCATGGCCGGCCACAGGCCGGCGACGGCGCCCACGGTGACGGCCCCCAGCAC
>JADDQT010000041.1:1089-11354 GCA_016781225.1 Actinomycetota bacterium | reverse complement strand
GCCGTCGGCGTGGCGGCCCTCATGGCGGTGGCCGTCGTGCTCGTGTCCCGCTCGGCCGAGGACCGCCAGGCTGGTGAGGCCGCCACCGGAGACATCGCCGTCACCGGTCCCACCGGTGACGTGGCCCGGGGCCTGGAGACGGCCCGCCAGCTCCGGGAGCAGGGCCAGACCCTCGCCGCCATCAGGACCTACGACGAGATCCTGGCCCGGGACCCCAGACAACCCGAGGCTCTGGCCTACCGGGGCTGGCTGGTGCGCCAAGCCGGCGCCCAGTCCGGCAACCCCGAGTTGGTGGACAAGGGGCTGGAATACGTCAACCGGGCGGTGGCTGCCGACCCCTCCTACCCGTGGGCTCACTTCTTCCGAGGCCTGATCCTCTACGAGGACAAGGGCGACCCCGCTGCGGCCGTCCCCGAGCTGCGGGCCTTCCTGGATGCCGGCCTGCCCCCGGCGATGGTGGCCCCGATCCAGGAGCTGCTCCGCCAGGTTGAGGCCAAAGCCGGCGCCGACGCCGGGCCGCCGCGGTGAGGGAGTCCCTGGGCTGCCTCCGGCCCCTTTCTGGCGGCGATTTTCTGATCTGACGGGAGACCGTCGCTGGTTCGGCTCAGGAGCGTGAACCCTCGATGTCACGTCGAGGGTGAGGGTCCCGGGGGCAGAAGAATGAGCCCAATCAGCGCCCTGCGCGGTCAAGGGCGAGCCCCGGAAGGCCGAAGGTCACTGGACGACGCATGCGTGCCAGCGCCGTGACCAAGCGACCCCATGAGAACCCGCAGCCCTCACCCAGCTCGCCGAGCTCGGGCCGTCCTGTCCCTGGCCCTTCTGGTGGCGACGACGACCGTCATCGTGCCGGCGCGCCCTGCCGCAGCTGCCACCGGCGACATCAGCACCGTCGCGGGCAACGGCACAAAGGGGTCGGCCGGTGATGGCGGCGCAGCAACCTCAGCCCAGCTCTCCACCCCCGACGACGTGGCTGTCGACTCGGCCGGCAACCTCTACATCGCTGATCGGCTCAACCGCAAGGTGCGCAAGGTCAGCCCAGACGGCATCATCACAACCTTCGCCGGCAACGGCAACGTCGGCACCGGCGGTGACGGCGGGCCGGCAACGTCGGCCCAGATATCGGCGCCCACCGCCGTGGCGGTCGACGCTGCCGGCAACGTCTACATTGCCAACTTCGACCGCGCCAGCAGCAACGTCCGCAAGGTCGATACCTCCGGGACGATCTCGACGGTTGCCGGAAGCGGCCCGGCTGGGTACAGCGGGGACGGAGGACCGGCCACTTTGGCCCAGATCAACCTCCCTCGGGGCCTCGCCGTCGACGCCGCCGGCGACCTCTACATTGCCGACACCGACAACCACCGGATCCGCCGGGTCGACACCTCGGGGATCATCACCACCGTCGCCGGTGAGGGCGTGGCCGGCTCTGCTGGTGACGGCGGGCCGGCAACCTCAGCGCGCCTCGACAGCCCCCATGAGCTCGCATTCGACGCCGCCGGCAACCTCTACATCGCCGACACCAACAACCACCGGATCCGCCGGGTTGACACCTCGGGCACCATCACCACCTTCTCCGGTACTGGCTCGGAGGGTTTGAGCGGCGATGGGGGGGCAGCGACGTCGGCAATGTTGGACAATCCGGAAGGTGTCGCGGTGGACTCAAGCGGCAACGTGTACATCGGCGACACCGACAACCACAGCATTCGCAAGGTGGACGCGTCCGGCACCATCACCACCTTTGCTGGCTCAGGAATACCAGGTTTCTCCGGCGACGGCGGCCCGGCTATCGCCGCCCAGCTCCGGGCCCCTCAGGGTCTGGCCATCGACTCGACCGGCAACATGTTCATCGCCGACACAGTGAACGACCGCATACGCATGGTCGCCGGTCCTCCACCCCCTCCGCCCACCGTCACGGGCACGACCCCCGCCTCTCCTGCCAACAACAACGCGCCCCTTGTTAAGGGCACAGCGGCAACCGGCACCAGCGTCCGTCTCTACACCGACCCAGCCTGTACCTCGCCGGTCGTGGGAACTGGGTCGGCGACGACGTTCGCCTCCCCGGGTATCGCGGTCTCGGTGGCTGACAACACCACCACCACCTTCCATGCCACGGCCACCAGCGCCTTCAACAACACCTCCGCGTGTTCTGCCTCTTCGATTACCTACGTCGAGGACTCCACCGCGCCGGCCGCGCCCGCCATCGATGCCGGCCCGGGGGCGCTCGGCTCCGACCCCACGCCGGCCTGGTCCTTCTCCGGCGAGCCCAGCGGGACCTTCGAGTGCCAGCTGACGCGGGGCGCGACCGTCGTCTCTGCTTCTGCCCCTTGCTCGAGTCCCAAGACCTACGACCTCTCCGCTCAACCAGACGGCATCTACACCTTCTCGGTTGTTCAGCGCGATGCCGCCGGGAACACGAGCGCTGCGGCGACCTCGGACTACACGTTGGACCGGACTGCGCCGGCTGCCCCCACCATCACCTCCGGACCAGGCCCCACCGGTTCGGATACGACCCCCACATGGGCCTTCTCCGGAGAGCCCGGCGGCGGATTTGAGTGCGAGCTGAGCCGTGGTGCGACCATCCTCTCTGATTTTGCGGCCTGCTCGAGCCCAACGACCTACGACCTTTCGGCCGAGGCCGACGCCACCTACAGGTTCTCTGTACGTCAGATTGATGCCGCCGGGAACACCGGGGCCACCACGAGCGTCGACTACGCGCTGGACCGAACCGCTCCGCCGGCACCCACCATCACCGTCGGCCCGGGTACGACTGGTTCTGACGTCAGCCCGACATGGGAATTCACCGGCGACGCTGGTGCCACGCTTCAATGTCAATTCACCAGAGGCGTGACTGTGCTATCGCCGCTGGCCGCCTGTACCAGCCCGAAGACTTACGATCTATCGGCCGAGGCTGACGCGACGTTCACCTTCTCGGTACGCCAGGTCGTTGGAGGTACCAACCCGTCAGCCTTCGCCACCTATGACTTCACGCTCGACCGGGGCGTGCCGGCGGCGCCGGTCATCGCCTCGGGCCCCGGCGCCACGGGCAACAACGCCAACCCGGGGTGGACCTTCACCGGTGAGGCCGGGGCCAGCTTCGAGTGTCAGCTCAGCTCCGGCGCCACGGTGATCAGTGCTTTCGCCGGGTGCACCAGCCCCAAGTCCTACGACCTGTCCGCCCAGCCCGACGGGGCCTACACCTTCTCGGTGCGCCAGCGCGACGCGGCGAGCAACGTGTCGGCTGCCGCCACCAGCGACTACACCCTCGACCGGGGCGTGCCCGCGGCACCGACCATCACCTCGAGCCCCGGTGTCACGGGCAACAACGCCAATCCGGGGTGGACCTTCACCGGTGAGACGGGGGCAACCTTCGAGTGCCAGCTCAGCTCCGGGGCAACGGTGATCTCGGCATTTGGGTCCTGCTCCAGTCCCAAGTCCTACGACCTCAGCTCCCAGCCCGACGGCGCCTACACCTTCTCGGTGCGCCAGCGCGACCCGGCGGGCAACACCAGCGCCCTCGCCACCAGCGACTACACCCTCGACCGGGGCGTGCCCGCGGCGCCGAGCATCACCTCGAGTCCCGGCGCAACGGGCAACAACGCAGGTCCAACGTGGGGCTTCAGCGGTGAGGCGGGAGCCAGCTTCGAGTGTCAGCTCAGCTCCGGCGCCACGGTGATCAGTGCTTTCGCCGGGTGCACCAGCCCCAAGTCCTACGACCTGTCCGCCCAGCCCGACGGGGCCTACACCTTCTCGGTGCGCCAGCGCGACCTGGCAGGCAACACCTCGGCGCCGGCCACGTCGGACTACACCCTCGACCGGGGCCTGCCCGCCGCCCCCACCATCACCGCAGCGCCGACCCCCGACCCCGGCAACGACGCCAACCCGGCCTGGTCCTTCAGCGGTGAGGCGGGCGCCACCTTCGAGTGCAGGCTGACACTAGGCGCTTCGGTGATCTTCGGCCTCGCTCCCTGCTCGAGTCCGAGGGCCTACGACCTCTCGGCCCAGGGCGATGCCACCTACACCTTCTCCGTGCGCCAGACCGACCCGGCGGGCAACACCAGCGCCTTTGCCGCCTCCGACTACGAGCTTGACCGGGCCGTACCGGCCGCCCCCACCATGACATCAGAGCCGGGCGCCACCGGATCCGATGACACACCCAGCTGGTCCTTCAGCGGTGAGGCGGGCGCAACGTTCGAGTGCCAGCTCAGCTCGGGCGCCACCGTCATCAGCGCCTTCGGGTCCTGCACCAGCCCTCACAGCTACGACCTCTCGGCCCAGGCCGACGCCACCTACACCTTCTCGGTGCGCCAGACCGACCCGGCGGGCAACACCAGTGCCGCCGCCACCACTGACTATGCCCTCGACAGGGGCGTACCCGCCGCTCCCACCATCACCTCCACCCCCGGCGCCACCGGCTCCGATGCCACTCCCACGTGGTCCTTCACCGGTGAGGGAGGGGCGACCTTCGAGTGCCAGCTCTCGAGCGGCGGCACCGTGCTCTCGGCCTTCGCCTCGTGCGCCAGTCCACTCACCTACACCCTGAGCCAGGGGGACGGCACGTACACCTTCTCGGTACGCCAGACCGACAAGGCGGGCAACACCAGCGCGGCCGCTGCCTCCGACTACGTGCTCGACCAGTCGGCGCCGGCCGCTCCGGCGGTGAACGCTCCTGCCCCGAACCCCGGCACCGACACCGCTCCGGCTTGGACCTTCACGGGCGAAGCCGGAGCCACCTTCCAATGCGAGTTGACCAAGGCGTCCACTCTGGTCTCGGCTTCCGGGCCCTGCTCGAGCCCTCGCAGCTATGACCTTTCTGCCGAGGGCGACGGGACCTACACCCTGGCCGTGCGCCAGACGGACGCGGCCGGCAACACGAGCGCCGTCGCCACCGCCGACTACACCTTGGACCGGGGCGTTCCCGCCGCTCCCAGCATCACCTCGAGCCCGGGATCACCTGGTACCGATTCCTCCCCGAGCTGGTCCTTCACCGGTGAGGCCAGCGCCAGCTTCGAGTGCCAGCTCAGCCAGGGCGCCACCGTCATCAGCGCCTACGCCGGTTGCTCGAGTCCTCACACCGCCGACCTGTCCGCCCAGCCCGACGGCACCTACACCTTCTCGGTCCGCCAGCGCGACGCGGCCGGCAACACCAGCGCCGCCGCCACCAGCGACTACGCCCTCGATCGGGCCGCCCCCGCCCAGCCCACCATCACCTCCACCCCCGGCGCCACGGCCAGCAATGCCAACCCGGCATGGTCCTTCACCGGCGAGGCGGGCACCACCTTCGAGTGCCAGCTCAGCCAAGGCGCCACCGTCATCTCCGCCTTCGCCACCTGCACCAGCCCCCACAGCTATGACCTTTCCGCTCAGCCCGACGGCACCTACACCTTCTCGGTGCGCCAGCGCGACGCCGCCGCCAACACCAGCGCCTCCGCCACCTCGGACTACGTCCTTGACCGTGGCGTCCCGTCAGCCCCGGCGGTGACGGCGCCCGTCCCAAACCCGGGGAACGACGCCACGCCAACGTGGTTCTTCACCGGCGAGACGGGGTCCGCATTCGAGTGCCGCCTCAGCTCGGCTACCGGTGAGGTCGCCCCCCTCGCCCCCTGTGCCTCCCCCGCCACCTACGACCTCTCGGCCGAGCCGGACGGCACCTTCACCCTCTCGGTGCGCCAGCGCGACGCCGCCGGCAATGCCGGCCCCTTTGCCGGCGCGGACTACCTCCTCGATCGCTCTACTCCCGCCTCGCCGGTCGTGGACTCCGGGCCCGGTACCGGCGGTTCGGATCCAACTCCCACATGGACCTTCTCCGGAGAGCCGGGAGCGACCTTCAGCTGTGAGCTGCGACGGGGCAATGACGTGATCTCGCCCCTCACCTCGTGCACCAGCCCCATCTCTTACGACCTGTCTAAGCACCCGGACGGCACCTACACCTTGGTCCTCGTCCAGACCGACGCCGCCGGCAACCGGAGCGCTCCCAGCGTCGCCGACTACACCCTCGACAGCTCGATGTCGCCCTCGTCCCCGCCCCCGCCACCACCGCCGCCAACCACCGCTGGGCAGACGGCGCCCACCACACCAGTGACCCCAGAGCCGACCAGGACTTCGGCGCCTGCCAGCGCCGCAGGCGACGAGTCGCTCGATCAGGGGTCGGCGATCGCCGTGGGCACCGGTTTAGCCCAGGCGGCAATGGTGCCTGACCCCGGTGACGCACCGGCTGCCCCGGCCGGCGACGCGCAGCCCCAGCCGCCGTTACCGAAGGCCCTGGTGCGCGCCCCTGCACGGGCGCCGGACCAGACCACCGCCATGGAGATTCTGGCCGAGGTGGCGGGCAAGACCGCCTTCCCCGCCATCCTCGTGCTCATCGTCGTGATCTTCCTGGTCATCCAGGACCGGATCGACCGGAACGACCCCAAGCTGGCCCACGCACCCGTCCGCTCGGAGCCGTTGGACTTCATCGACCCGCCCTCGATGTCGATAGGAAGATGATGCTGCTCGTGGCGGCGGGCGCCTACACGCTGGCCCCTTTGCCTGAGCGAGGTGTCATGGCGGCCTACCGGGCTCGGCCAAAGCGGAGGCCGATCCTGCGCCTCCACCGGCGGCTGACCACCGCTCCACACCAGTAGGCGGCGTCGACCGACCGTAGCCCTCAGCCCATGTTCATCCCGAGCGGCTCGCTTCTCGCAGCGAATGCCGTTGATCGGTCAAGGTCCGGCGGTCGCCGGTCGACACCTTGAACGGCAAAGACCGGCCGCACCAGCGGACCGCGCGGATGTCAGTTACCAGGGTGAGGACGACGGCCTTGACCTCCGACAACAAGGCGCCAAGGCGCCGCATCGCCTCGGGCACCTATGTGCGGCGCGTCCTGGCAGCGCTGACGATTCTCGCCGCGAGCTTGGTCGTCACTTTCCCTCCTGACCCGGCCGCAGCGGCCGCAGGTGACATCTCGACGGTGGCCGGCACCGGTCTGGCTGGATACTCGGGCGACGGCGGCGCAGCCACGTCGGCGCTGCTCTCCCGTCCCTCGGGCGTGGCGGTCGACTCCTCGGGCAACCTCTTCATCGCCGACCGGGACAACCACAGGATCCGCAAGGTCGATACCTCAGGGGTCATCACCACCGTGGCCGGGACCGGCAAGTTCGGGTACTCCGGCGACGGCGGCCCTGCCACGGCGGCGAGGCTCGACAACCCCATCGATCTCGAGGTGGACGGGGCAGGGAACCTCTTCATCGCCGACTTCTTCAACCACGTCATCCGCAAGGTCGACACCTCGGGGACCATCACTACCGTCGCCGGCATTGGGAGAAGGTCCGGGTACTCGGGCGACGGCGGCCCCGCCACCAGCGCCCTGCTCTATTACCCCGCCGGGGTGGACGTGGTGCCGTCCGGCGAGCTCCTCATCGCCGACTTCGGCAACAGCGTCATCCGCAAGGTCGACACGTCGGGGATCATCACGACCGTGGCCGGGACCGGGTTCGCCGGGTACTCGGGCGACGGTGGTCCCGCTACCTCCGCTCAGCTCTACCAGGCCGCAGACGTGGCCCAGGACCAGGCGGGCAACCTGTGGATCGCCGATCGGGAGAACCACAGGATCCGCAGGGTCGACACCTCGGGGATCATCACGACCGTGGCCGGGACCGGGACGGCGGGCTACTCCGGCGACGGCGGCCCCGCCTCGGCGGCACTTCTCAACCTCCCTTCGGGGATCATCGTCGACTCCATCGGCAACATCGTCATCTCCGAGGTCGGCAGCAGCGTGGCCCGACGCATCGACCCGTCCGGCGTGATCACGACGGTGGCGGGCACGGGGACGGCGGGCTATTCCGGCGACGGCGGCCCCGCCACCTCCGCCCGCCTGAGCAGCCCAACGGACGTGGCCCTGGACGGCTCGGGGAACCTCTTCATCGCCGACGCCACCAACCACGTGGTGCGAAAGGTCGAAAACGTCAACGCGCCCCTTCCACCCAGCGTCACCGGGAGCACCCCTCTTTCTCCGGCCAACGAGAATGGGCCTCTCATCCGGGGCACGGCCGAGGCCGGCACCACAGTCAACCTCTATACCGACAGCACCTGCACGTCTCCGGTGGCGGGCACTGGGTCGGCGGAGACGTTCGCCTCCCCAGGGATCGGCGTGGTGGTCGGGGACGACACGACGACCACCTTCTACGCCACGGCGACCAACGTATCCGGGACGTCGGCCTGCTCTTCGAGCTCGGTCACCTACGTGGAGGACTCGGCCGCCCCCGCCGCCCCCACCATCACCTCGGGGCCTGGTTCCACGGGATCCGACGTCAGCCCGGAATGGGAGTTCTCGGGCGAGGCGGGCGCCACCTTCGAGTGCCGGTTGACGAGCGGCGCGACCGTGGTGTCCATTCTCGGCCCCTGCACCAGCCCGGCGACCTACGACCTCTCCGGCGAGCCCGACGCCAGCTACACGTTCTCGGTGCGCCAGACCGACACCGCCGGCAACGTGAGCGCCTTCGCCGCCTCCGACTACACCCTGAACCGCTCGGCGCCGCCGGCCCCGACCATCACGTCGAGTCCAGGACCGGCTGGCTCCGACGCCACCCCAACTTGGGCCTTCTCGGGTGAAGCGGGAGCCACTTTGCTGTGCCAGCTGACGAGGGGCGCCGACGTGGTGTCACCCCTTGGTGCCTGCACCAGCCCCCAGAGCTACGACCTCGCCCTCGAGCCTGACGGCACCTACACATTCTCCGTCCGCCAGGAGATTGGAGGCGGCGCCCCCTCGGCGTTCGCCACCTCCGACTACACCCTCGACTGGGCCGCCCCCGCCGCCCCCACCATCACCTCCGGCCCCGGCGCCACGGGCAACGACGCCACCCCCAGCTGGGCCTTCACCGGTGAGGCGGGGGCCACCTTCGAGTGCCAGCTCACCCGGGGAGGCACCGTCGTGGCCACCCTTGGTGCCTGCACCAGCCCCCAGAGCTACGACCTCAGCCTCGAGCCCGACGCCACCTACACCTTCTCGGTGCGCCAGACCGACGCCGCCGGCAACCCCTCGGCCTTCGCCACCTCCGACTACACCCTCGACCGGACGGCGCCCGTGGCCCCGGCGATCACGTCGGGACCCGGGTCCACCGGCAACGACCCCACCCCGACGTGGGCGTTCTCCGGTGAGGCGGGGGCCACGTTCGAGTGCCAGCTCAGCCGGGGCGCCGACGTGGTCTCGGCCCTGGCCCCCTGCACCAGCCCCCAGAGCTACGACCTCGGCCTTCAGCCCGACGGCGCCTACACCTTCTCGGTCCGCCAGTCCGACACCGCCGGCAACACCGGCCCCGCCGCCACCTCCGACTACACCCTCGACCGAGTGGCGAGCGCCGCGCCCACCATCACGTCGGGGCCCGGGCCTACCGGGAGCGACGCCACTCCCACCTGGACCTTCGCCGGCGAGGCGGGCGCCACCTTCGAGTGCCAACTGACGAGGGACGCCACGGTGGTCTCGGTCCTCGGGGCGTGCACGAGCCCGGCTACCTATGACCTCTCCGGCGAGCCCGACGGCGCCTACACATTCTCGGTGCGCCAGACCGACGCCGCCGGCAACCCCTCGGCCTTCGCCACCTCCGACTACACCTTCGACACCGCGCCCGACACTTCGCCCAGCATCACCTCCACCCCGCCTCCGACGAGCTCCGATCCCAGCCCCACCTGGGCCTTCAGCGGAAACGCCACCTCGACCTTCGAATGCCGGCTCACCCGCGGGGCCACCGTCGTGTCGCCGTTCTCCTCTTGCTCGAGTCCCCGCACATACGACCTCAGCTCCGACCCAGACGCCACGTACACCTTCGCCGTTCGTTCGCTCGATGGGGCGGGCAACGCCAGCTCCGCAACCACCTCCGATTACACCTTGGACCGGACGGCCCCAGCCGCGCCCACCATCACCTCGGGTCCCGGGGTTACCGGCTCCGATCCCACCCCCACCTGGGCCTTCTCCGGCGAGGCCGGGGCCGGCTTCGCCTGCCAGCTCAACCGGGGAGCAACCGTCGTGTCGGCTTCGGCCCCCTGCACCAGCCCCGTCACCTATGACCTCTCCTCCCAGCCCGAGGGCACCTACACCTTCTCCGTCCGTCAAACGGATGCCGCCGGCAACACCGGCCCCGCCGCCACCGCCGACTACACCCTCGACCGAGTGGCGAGCGCCGCGCCCACCATCACCTCGGGTCCCGGGGCTACCGGCTCCGATCCCACCCCAACGTGGGCCTTCTCCGGCGAGGCCGGGGCCGGCTTCGCCTGTCAGCTCAACCGGGGAGCAACCG
>JADDQT010000041.1:0-949 GCA_016781225.1 Actinomycetota bacterium | reverse complement strand
TGACCTCTCCTCCCAGCCCGACGGCACGTACACCTTCTCGGTGACCCAGACCGACGCTGCCGGCAACACGAGCCCGGCCGCGAGCGACAGGTACACCTTGGACAGACTGGCCCCGCCTGGTCCCACCCTCGCCTCTTCTCCCCCCGACGCCAGCCCGGATCCCACTCCCACGTGGTCCTTTACCGGCGAAGCCGGTGCCAGCTTCATTTGTGAGCTCACGAGGGGCACCAAGGTCGTGGCCGCCGGCGCCTGCACCAGCCCCCTCACCTATGACCTCTCCGCCCAGCCCGACGGGGCGTACACGTTCTCCGTCCGGGCCGTGGACGGAGCCGGGAACGCCAGCGCTGCTACCACCGATACCTACACCCTCGACCGCACCGCCCCCTCGGCCCCCACCCTGACAGCCGGCCCGGGGGGGACCGGCAGGGACTCAACCCCCAGTTGGGCCTTCAGCGGTGAGCCCGGTGCCAGCTTCGCCTGCGAGCTACGCCGCGGCGCCACCGTCGTCGCCCCCGCCGCTTCCTGCACCAGCCCGGCGACCTTCGACCTGTCCGGCGAGCCCGAGGGCACGTACACGTTCACGGTCACGCAGACCGACGCCGCCGGCAACCTCGGCGCTCCCACCACCGTGGACTACGTGCTGGACCGGGTCGCTCCCGCTGTCCCCACCATCGACTCAGGCCCCGGGCCGGCCGGCTCTGACGCCACCGTGAGCTGGGCCTTCAGCGGCGATGCCGGGTCGGGCTTCGAATGCCAGCTCACCCGAGGAACGACCGTCGTGGTGGCGTTCAGCACCTGCTCCAGCCCCCACAGCTACGACCTCGGGGCCTACCCCGACGGCACCTACACCTTCAGCGTGCGAGCGATCGACGCCGCCGGCAACTCCAGCACCCCGACGGCGGCCGGCTACACGCTGGAGCGGCCCACCCCTGTTCCGCCGCCAGCCCCG
>JADDQT010000040.1 GCA_016781225.1 Actinomycetota bacterium | reverse complement strand
CCGCTCGAGACGAGGCGGCCACCATCGGGCCCATCGTGGCCGCCTGCACGCGCCTCGTGGACTCCGGCTTCCTCGACCAGGTGGTCGTCGTCGACGATCACTCGAGCGACCTCACGGCTGAGACGGCCCGCTCCGGAGGGGCAACCGTCATGGCCAACCCCGGTGGCCCGGGGAAGGGCCAGGCTTTGAGCTTTGCGATCTCCAACGTCACCGCCGAGGTGTTGGTGTTCCTCGACGCCGACGTCGCCCACTTCTCAGAGCGGTTCGTCACCGGTCTCGTTGCCCCGCTGCTCGCCGATCCGCACCTGAAGCTGGTCAAGGCCGCCTACCGCCGGCCCCTCGACGGGCGCGCCGACCAAGGTGGACGGGTGACCGAGCTGCTCGCCCGGCCTTTGCTCGAGCACTTCTACCCCGATCTGGCTGCGCTGGCTCAGCCGCTTTCAGGCGAGTGTGCCGTCCGCCGTGCCGCTCTTGATGACGTCGTGTTGGCCGACGGTTACGGAATCGAGATCGGCTTGCTGATCGACATCTACCGCCGGTTCGGCGTGCACGCCATCGCCGAGGTCGACCTCGGGGAGCGTATCCACCGCAACCGGCCCCTCGATCAACTTCGCCCACACTCCCGAGGTGTGCTCGACGCCGTGCTGGGCCGCTGCTTCCGTCCCTTTTCGACACCTCAGATCCTGGAAGATCGCTGACTGCCTAGCGACTCGCTCCGGCGACTGTGCCGGTTCCCTCAAACGAAGAATGGGTGGCTGGTTCCCGCCGCTTCACTCATCGCACCACCCGCCGGTGCGACCCGAGCTTCACACCCACGTACTTGCGGGTGTCCACCAGCATCCGCAGTGCTCGAGACGGAGTCGTGCCACAGAAGCGCTCTGACCTGCATCTTGCAGCCCCAACGGGATTCGAACCCGTGTCGCCACCTTGAGAGGGTGGTGTCCTCGGCCTCTAGACGATGGGGCCCAACCGAAACGGTGAGGGTCGCGGCCATGGCCGTGAACAGCACCGGCTTCCAATCATAGAAGGGCCGGCTCCTCGCATGACCGGCCCTGCCCTTTAGGCTCACCGGAGCGACGGCAGAGAGGACCAGCAGTGGACAGAGACGAGGAGACGGTTCCCCCTGAAGAGGAAGAAGGCATCTGGTGTATCGCTGGCGGCGATCCCACATGGCGGCCTGGCACGGACCCCTTCCGAGGCGACGGGGTGGAGAACCTCACCTACAGCAATCCCTATGCCTTGGAGATCGAGCGAGTGTGGTTCGACGGAAAGGTGGTCTATGCCGTCGAGAGCGGCGAGGTCGAGATCGACTTCGACGAGGATCGAACGGCCGTGGGCAACAAGGTTGCTCAGGAGTATCAGGTCGTCCACGCCGTCGCCCTGGACGAGCACGGCAAGCTCGAGAACGGTGCCGAACCCGAGCGCGTAAAGGGCCAGTACAACATCTACGACTCCGTGCCCGGCATGGAGAACTACTCGCCGCTCTGGCAGTTCAACTACGTCGTCGTCCCGAGGGAGTACGAGCCGAACACCCTGCGGTCGGAGGCGGATTGTCTGAGCAGCGGCTACCCCATTCGGAAGAGCACGATCGTCGAGAACTGACCAGTGCTCTGAGCGCCGCCGTGAGCGGCGCCCCGAACCAGTGAACGACCGGCCCGGAGTCCTGGCCGACTACTCGCGACGGTGCCGGCCGACGCGCCGGGCCTTGAGGTCGTACATGGCCGCATCAGCCCGCGCCAACACCGCCTCCGGGTCCTCGCCACGGCGAGGAAGGGCCAGACCGATGCTGACGGTGACGAGGGCTCGCCCCTGAGTGAGCTCGTACGATCGAGCCAACGACGAGGAGATCCGCTCCCAAACCTTGCCTGCCTCGTGGTCGTTCCTCAGGAACTCGCACAGAACCACGAACTCGTCACCACCCACCCGGGCCGCGGTGTCGGTGGTGCGCAGACAGGTCTCGCCAGGCGATCCATGAGAGCGAGATCTGCCTGGAGGTGACCCGGGTGGGTTATGGCCTCAAAGCTCTTCCCTAACAGGGCCTCGGCGCTGCGGCCCGTGATCTCGCACATGGCGGGGTTCACGTCGACGAAGGTTCCGTCGAGGCTCAGCAGGGCCACGCCGACCGGGGCCTGCTCGAACGCTGACCGGAACCGTTCTTCGCTGGCTCGGAAGGCGGCCTCCGCCCGACGGCGATCACTGACGTCCTGGAAAGCGGCGATCGCATAGGCCAGGTTCCCGCTCCTGTCGTACATGGGGCCCGCCCACACCTCGATGGCAACACGGGCGTCCGACCGGACGATCTCGATGTCCTCCACGGTCGAGGTGCCCCCTCCAAGGCTCGCAACAGCGGCATCCGACCGGCTGGGTACTCCTGGTCCGTCCAGGCGACGTAGGCCTGGTAGGCCTTGGCCAGGTCACCGGCGCGAACCTCAGAGATCGCGCCCCTGCCGAGCAACTTCTCAGAAGCGGCGTTGGCGTAGAAGGGCCGACCTGTGTGATCCACCACGAACACGCCGACGGGAAGGTGATCGAGGAACCGGGCAAAGAGGTCCCCTGCCTGTGCTGGGTCGGCTGGCGCTACCTGAACCACCCCTCGACATCTCGAGAATCAGTTGGCTCGGGGGGGAGGACTCGAACCCCCAATAACAGGGCCAGAACCTGTCGTGTTGCCGATTACACCACCCCCGATCGGCGCGGGGACCAGGCTAGCCGCTCGCCACGTTCTGGCCCGCGTTGCTGACTCGGCGGAAGCCCAGCACCCGGCCCGCGGCCACGGCCAGCGTCTCCTTCCCCAGGTAGGGCAGCGTCTCGCTGCCGGTGATGGGAGAGGTCGTCGTGGGTGAGGTGTGCGCCTTCAAGCCCAGCTCGGAGGCCATGGCCCCGATCCGGGCGGAGTGGAAACCGTCCGAGACCAGCACCACGTCGGTCACCCCCCGCTGCTTCAAGAACCGGGCAGTTGACACCAGAGACTCCCACGAGGTGCGCCCCTGCACCTCGCGGAGGATCGAAGAGTCGGGGACACCCTTGCTCCTCAGGTACCTCGCCGAGGCCGTGGCCTCACTGAAGCGGTCCTCAGGTAGGCGTCCGCCGGTCACGACCAACCGGTCGGCGTAGCCCCGCTGGTAGAGCTTGGCCGCATGGTCGAGACGGGCCCGAAGAACCGGAGAAGGCGTGCCGTTGTACTGGGCGGCGCCGAACACCACGATGGCCTGGGCCCGCTCGGCGCCGTCGTGCCGCGAGGCCTGGAACACCTGCACGAAGGTGACGCCCAGATAAGCGACGGCCAACACCAGGGCCCCGGCCCCGATCCGCAAGGGCCAGCGCAGCACTGGCTACGCCTCCAGCCTTTCAAGGGCCCGGCCCAGCCGCTCCGTGGTCGGTTCCCGCCCCAGCACCTCGAGCGACTCGAAGAGTGGCGGGCCCACGTCGCGGCCAGTCACGGCTACGCGCACCGGGAACTGCGCCTTGGCCAGGCCGAGCTCGTGGCGCTCGCCGATGGCGGCGGTGACCTCGTGCAGGGCCGCCGCGGTCCACGGGCACGATGCGTACTCGTCGAGGGCGGCAGCCAGGATCTCCTTGGCCCGAGGGCCCCGGACGACCCGCTTTTCCCACGCCTTTTCATCGATACGGGGCTCGGGTAGGAACAGGAACTCCACCATGGCCGGCACTTCGGCGAGCGTGCGCACCCGCTCTTGCACGAGGGGGGCGAGGGCGTCGAAGGCGGCGAAGTCGAAGTCGCCCGGTGCCCAGGGGCCGTGCTCCAGGAATGGCCCTGAAGCCCCCACGAACTCGGCAGCCGAGAGGGCCCTGATGTACTCGGCGTTGAAGTGAAGCAGCTTGCGCTCGTCGAAGAAGGCGGGGGACGAGTTGACGGCCTCGAGTCGGAAGGCGGCCACCATCTCGTCGAGGCCCACGACCTCCCGACCGTCCGGCGGTGCCCAACCGAGCAGGGCGAGGTAGTTGCGCATGGCCTCCGGGAGGTATCCCTGCTCCCGGTACTGCTCCAGGGCCACCTTGTCTCGACGCTTCGACAGCTTCTGGCGGGCCTGGTTCACCAGTACCGGGACGTGGGCGAAGACGGGCGGGGCGCCGCCTCCGAGAGCGTCCCACAGAAGCAGCGTCTTCACCGTGTTGGGGAGGTGCTCCTCGCCCCGGATGACGTGAGTGATGCCCATGTCCATGTCGTCCACCACAACGGCCAGCAGGAAGATGGGCGTGCCGTTGGAGCGTAGGATTACGAAGTCCTCCACGGTGGCGTGCTCGAAGACCGGAGCTCCCCGGATGACGTCGACCACGGTGGTGCTGCCCTCGTCCGGCGTTCGGAATCGCAGGGCTCGGCCCTCCCCTGGCGTGAGGCCCCGGTCCCTGCAGTAGCCGTCGTACCCCGGCGTGGGATTGGCGCGCGTGCGCTCCTCCCGCGCCTCTCTGGTGCACTCGCAGTAGTAGGCCCGGCCATCGGCGAAGAGCTTCTCGGTGGCCTCCGTGTAGAGCTGGGATCGCTCGGACTGGTGATACGGGCCCTCGTCCCAATCGAGATCCAGCCACCGCAGGGCATCGACGATGCCGGCCGTCCACTCCTCTCGGTTGCGCTCGACGTCGGTGTCCTCGATGCGCAGCACCATGGCGCCCCCGTGGTGGCGAGCGAAGAGCCAGTTGAACAACGCGGTGCGGGCACCGCCGACGTGGAAGATGCCGGTGGGCGAGGGAGCGAAGCGCACGCGCACTGCGGCGCTCGCCGGCACCGGATCACCGTCCACAGTGACAGTCTCCCACCGGCTCCGAGCCATCGGGGCCATCCGGCTCCGGCCGGGTGGACTCAATCCCAGGAGGAGAGATGCTCCAGGAGCAGCCGGTCGAGCTCTTCGGCCGCCACCTCGGGGATCCAGTGGCTGACGCCCTGGA
Organism: Actinomycetota bacterium; assembly: GCA_016781225.1. GTDB lineage: Bacteria > Actinomycetota > Acidimicrobiia > Acidimicrobiales > YB1-3. The sequence goes on along the minus strand of JADDQT010000040.1, from coordinate 6,501 downwards.
GGACCTCGAAGCGGTACGGGCCCTCCACGTGGGAGGCGGTGGCCTCGGCTGCGTCCCGCCCGAGGGCGACGTCCTTGTCGCTCCAGACGTACATCGTGGGAGTCGTGATGGGAGCGATCCCCTTTGCCTCCTCGGGCGTGACGGCCCGGTACCAGCTCAGCGCCGCGGTCAACGCTCCCGGCTCACACATGAGGTCCACGTACTGATCGGTTTCCTTCTCCGGGAGCCCGGTGGCCACGAGCATCTTCCGAAGGCCGTCACCCTCGTTGACCAACAGGGTTTTCTCGGCAATGCCCTCCTGCCGGAAGAAGCCGATGTAGGCCGACCGCGCTGCCTGGTCGACGTTGCCGGAGAGGATGGCGTCGGACAACGCGGCCGGATGGGGCAGCGACACAGAGGTGAGGGTGCGCAGCCGTTCCGGATAACGGGCGGCCATGTGCCAGGCCACCCACGCACCCCAGTCGTGGCCCACCACGTCGACCTTGTGGCCGCCCATCTCGTCGACGATGGCCAATGCGTCGGCAACCAGGTGAGCGGTGGCGTAGTTCTCCACTCCCTCGGGTCGGGCCTTCGGCGAGTAGCCCCGCTGGTCCGGAGCCACCGCCCGATAACCGGCCTCGGCCAGGGTGACGAGCTGACGGCGCCACTCCGAGGAGCTCTGGGGGAAGCCGTGGAGAAGGAGCACCAGACGGCCGTCCTCGGGACCCGCGACCTGGGCACTGAACCGGTAGGCGCCGACGGGTACCTCGATCGTCTCCAAGGGTTTAGGTGTCCTAGGAGCCGAACAGCCTGCGCCAGTCCGAGCGCAACTGCTCACGGACCTTGGCCGGGGTGCTGCGGAGCGTGGACTCGGGGACCCGATCGACGATGGCTCGCTGGTCGAGGTAGGCCTTGGCCGTCCCCTGGAAGAGGGGCTTGCGCATCTGCACCAGCTCCTCGGGGGCGTCACCGAGGAACCCCCACACCGTGAAGGCCAGCTCCATGTCGGCCTTCACCGGTGCCCGGCCGTACACCGATGCTCGACGCAGGCCCACACCGAGACAGCCGGCGATGGCGTCCTCAGCCCGCTCGCCCTCGGCCAGCTCCAGGCGCTCCTCGAACTGCTCGGCCAGGAGCATGCCGTAGCCCTGGTCCGGGCCCGGCCAGCCGAAGCGCCCACCCGTGGGGGGACCGCCGGCCCTGGTCACCTCGGCGGGGCGGTCGGGGAACCATTGACGGGCCGGAGGCAGTCGATCGGCGGGACGCACGCGGTCGACGGAGGACAGCGGCACGTAGTCGGGCTGCGCCATCACACGCTCCCGTCGCGAGCGGGGACGCTGCTCCTGATCCCGTTCCCGGCCTGGCCATCGCCTCGGTGCAGCAGTCCGTACACGATGCTGTCGGCCAGGGCCTGCCAGGAGGCCTCGATGATGTTCTCCGAGACGCCGATGGTGGACCACGAGCGCTCCCCGTCGGTGGAGTCGATGAGCACCCTGGTGACGGCACCGGTGCCCTTGGCGGTGTCGAGGACGCGCACCTTGTAATCGGTGAGGTGAAGGTTGGCGAGCTCGGGGTGACTGGGTCCGATGGCTCGACGAACAGCGGCATCGAGAGCGTTCACCGGACCGTTGCCCTCGGCGGTGGCCACTATTCGCTCGTCACCCACGTAGAGCTTGATGGTGGCCTCGGTGACGAATCGGCCGTCTTCGCGCTGCTCGGTGATCACCCTGAAGGACTCGAGCCGGAAGAAGCCCTGCTCCCATCCCCCGGCACCTCGCATGAGCAGCTCGAGGGAGCCGTCGGCGGCTTCGAAGTGGTACCCCCGGTGCTCCAGCTCCTTCAGGCGCGCCAACACGCCGCTCAGGGCGGCTCCATCGACGTCGAGACCCAGTTCCTGGGCCTTGAACTGCAGGGTGGAACGACCGGCCAGCTCGCTGACCACGAACCTGGTGCCGTTGCCCACGAGGTCGGGGTTGACGTGCTCGTAGGCGTCGCGGGCCCGAGCCAGGGCCGAGGTGTGCAGCCCCGCCTTGTGGGCGAAGGCGGACGCCCCCACGTAGGGCTGCTGCGGATCGGGGACGATGTTCACCAGCTCGGCCACGTGATGGGCCACGGGCATGAGCCGCTCGAGGCGGTCCCGAGGGATGGTCTCGACACCCATCTTCAGCGTGAGGTCGGGGACGATGGTGCACAGGTTGGCGTTGCCTGTGCGCTCCCCGTAACCGTTGATGCAGCCCTGAACCTGGGTGGCCCCCATGCGCACACCGACCAACGTGTTGGCGACCGCGCAACCGCCGTCGTCGTGGAAATGGACGCCGACGGCCGACTCGAAGCGAGGGACCACCTCTCCCACGATGCGCTCGGCCTCGTGGGGCAGCGTCCCTCCGTTCGTGTCGCACAGCACCAAGGCTTCTGCGCCGGCGTCCTCGGCAGCGCGCAGGACGCGAAGGCTGAACTCCGGGTTGCGCTTGTAGCCGTCGAAGAAGTGCTCGGCGTCGAGGAAGACGGTGCGTCCTTCGCTGCAGAGGAACTCCACCGAGTCGGACACCATGCGCACGGCCTCGTCGAGGTCGGTGCGGAGCGCTTCGGTGACGTGGTAGTCCCAGGCCTTGGCCACGATGCACACCGTAGAAGTGTCGGCCTTCAACAGGAGGCGGAGGATCTCGTCGTCGTCGGCGCGGCCTCGGGCGCGCCTCGTGGAGCCGAAGGCCACCAGCGTTGCGGTGCCGAGGCTGAGCTCCATGGGCGCCCTCTGGAAGAACTCGTCGTCCTTCGGGTTGGCGCCCGGCCAGCCGCCCTCGATGTAGTGCACGCCCAGGTGGTCGAGCTGCTCGGCGACGCGGAGCTTGTCGTCCACGGTGAGGGAGAGGCCTTCGCGCTGGCTTCCGTCCCGCAGCGTGGTGTCGTAGACGTCCACCCTGGTGGGCATCGACGTCTCGAGGCTCTGTGAGTCAGGTGTTGACATGCTCCAACCAATCCTTGTAGCGGTCGGCTTCACCCTTGACGGCGGCGAAGAAGGTTTCCTGGACCTTGCGCGTGATGGGCCCGGGCTCGCCCACCACGCGGTCGTCGATCGACCTGATGGGAACGACCTCGGCTGCGGTGCCTGTGAGGAAGGCCTCCTCGGCCGTGTACAGATCCGAGCGGAGGATGTTGGCCACCACGTGCTCGAAGCCAAGGTCGCGGGCGATGGTCATGATCGAACGCTGCGTGATGCCCTCCAGGGCCCCGGCGCTGGTGGGCGGGGTGATGATGCGGCCGTCCTTCACGATGAAGAGGTTCTCACCCGTGCACTCGCTCACGTAGCCCTGGGGTGACATCAGGATCGCCTCGTCGTAGCCAGCCTTGAGGGCCTCCACCTTTGCCATCGAGGAGTTGAGGTACATGCCCGTGGCCTTGGCCGCCGGAGGCATGGAGTTGGGATCAGGGCGCTGCCATGACGAGATCTTCACCTTCACGCCATGCTGCAGGGCCAAGTCTCCGAGGTAGGTGCCCCACGGCCACACGGCGATGGAGACCTGCACCGGGCAGGGCAGCGGGTTGAGGCCCATCTCGCCGTAGCCGAGGTACACCAGTGGGCGGATGTAGCACGACTCCAGCGCGTTGACCCGCACCGTCTCCTTTGTGGCCTCGATCAGCTGCTCGGCGCTGAAGGGAACTTCGATCAGGTAGATCTTGGCGCTGTTGAACAGGCGGCGGATGTGGTCCGTCAGCCGGAACACGGCCGGGCCCTCGGAGGTGGCGTAGGCGCGGATGCCCTCGAACACGCCACTGCCGTAGTGCAGGGCGTGGGTGAGGACGTGGACGTTGGCGTCGTCCCAGTCCACCAGAGCACCGTCCATCCAGATCTTGTCGACCTTCGGCAATGGCATCGGCGGTCAGACTCTCTCCGCCACGGCGTCGCCGACCTGTTGGGTGGTGCCGGTCAGGGCGGACGCCTCGGCCACCGCCTTGGCCACGCGCGCCGCAGCGTCGGCCTCGCCGAGGAAGTCGAGCATCATGGCCGCAGATCGTATGGCGGCCAGCGGGTTGGCCGTGCCCGTTCCAGCGATGTCCGGTGCCGAGCCGTGCACGGGCTCGAAGAGCGAAGGACCGGTGCGTGCCGGGTTCAGGTTGGCAGAGGCGGCCAGGCCGATGCCTCCGGCAACGGCCCCGCCCAGGTCGGTGAGGATGTCCCCGAAGAGGTTGTCGGTGACGATCACGTCGTAGCGCTCGGGAGAGCCGACCAGGTACATGCAGGCGGCGTCGACGTGGTGATAGGCGGTTGCCACCTCGGGGAAGTCGACGGACACCTCGTCGAGCGTGCGCTGCCACAGGTCGCCCGCGTAGGTGAGGACGTTCGTCTTGTGCACCAGGGTGAGGTGACGGCGGAGGCGGCCCTGGGCCAGCTCGAAGGCGAAGCGCACGCAACGCTCAACGCCCATCCGGGTGTTCACCGACCCCTGGGTGGCCACCTCGTGGGCTGTGCCCTTGCGCAGCGACCCGCCCTCGCCGACGTAGCTGCCCTCGGTGTTCTCCCGGACCACCACGCAGTCGATGCCCGAGGGATCGCCGCCTGCGCCCTCGAGGGGCCGGAGGTTCACGTAGAGGTCCAGCTCAAAGCGCAACCGCAGGAGGAGACCACGCTCCAACACCCCGGGTGGCACCCCGGGCATTCCGACGGCCCCGAGCAGGACGGCATCGAGCCCCGCGATCTCCTCGAGCAGGCTGTCGGGCAGCACCTCGCCGCTGCGCAGGTACCGGGCGCCGCCGAGGTCGTAGTCGACGGTGTCCAGGGCGACGCCGGAGGCGGCGACCACCTTCAAGGCCTCGGCGACGACCTCGGGGCCGATGCCGTCGCCGCCGATGACGCCGACCTTGTGGTGGTGGGACAACTCGAAACGCTCCTCGATCAGGAAAAACGGACAAAGAAAAACCGCCCACTTCCGTGGACGGTCGAAGGCGCACACCCGGAAGGGTGTGCGCTAGGAAATGATGATTACCAGGGTGGGAGACACGACCGGATCAGTGTACCGGGCATTCGACGCCCGGCGCTAGCCTGGACCGATGTCGGAGATCGGCCACACTCAGGAGATCGGCCAGGCGCAGCTGTCGCAGGAGGCCTACGACCGGCTGGCCGCTGAGCGCGAGGAGCTCGTCACCCGGGGAAGGGTGGACATCGCCAGGGCCATCGAGGCGGCACGAATGCTGGGTGACCTCAAGGAGAACGGCGACTATCACGCGGCCAAGGACGCCCAGGGCAAGATGGAGGCCCGCATTCGCCAGATCGACAACCTCCTCGCCCATGCCCACATCGTCGAGCCCGCGGCCGCAGGTGACGCGGTGGCCGCCGGCTCGGTGGTGTCGCTGCGCTACGAAGGCGACGACGATGTCGAGCGTTTCCTGATCGGATCCATCGAGGAGCGCCGGGAGGGCCTGTCCGTGATCTCACCCGGGTCGCCTCTCGGCCAGGCGCTGCTCGGACGCAAGCCCGGCGACACCGTTCAGTACGAGGCGCCCGGCGGAACGCTCGAGGTACAGATCGTCGACGTCGGCGCCTGAGCACGGACCAGGCACCGCCACCCGAGAGGTGACGACCTCCGGTCCCTTCGTCGTGGTCGACGAGTTGCGCAAGCGCTATGGCCCCGACGAGCCCGACGTCGTGGACGGAATCAGCTTCGGGGTGGGCCGGGGTGAGCTGTTCGGCCTGCTCGGCCCCAACGGCGCAGGCAAGACGACCACCATCGGCGTGATCACCACGCGGGTCCTCCCGACCGGCGGTCGTGTGCTGGTGGACGGCATCGACGTGCGGGAGGACCCGGTGGCGGTCAAGCGCCGCATCGCCGTGGTCCCCCAGCAGAGCAATCTGGACCGCACGCTCACCGCGGTCGAGAACCTCAGCTTCCACGCCGCATACTTCGGCAGCGGACGTGGGGAGCGACGCCGGTCGGCACGGGAGATGCTCGCCCGCTTCGGTCTGGAAGGTCGGGAGAACGAAAAGGTCAACAACTACTCCGGAGGCATGGCGCAGCGCCTCATGCTGGCTCGGGCCCTGATGCACCGGCCGCAGATGCTCGTCCTGGACGAGCCCACCAGCGGCCTGGACCCGCAGTCCCGGTTGTTCCTATGGGAGACGATCCGACAGCTTCGAGGCGACGGCGTCACCATCTTGTTGACCACCCACGACATGGACGAGGCCGACGAGCTCTGCGATCGCATCGCCATCGTCGACCACGGCAAGATCGTCGCCCTCGACACACCTCGACGCCTCCGCCACCTCCTGCCCTCCGAGGAAGGCCTGGAGCTCGTGGTCGAGAGTGGCGACGACCCGGCCGGGCTGTTCTCCCCGGTGGGACCTGAGCATCGCGTCGAGGCCCAGGCGGCCGGCGAGGACCGCTGGCGGGTGCGCATATACGGAGACGGCGACGGCCTCACTGAGCAGGCGGTCGCCCTGGCCCACGGGGCGGATCGTCCGCTCGTGGAGCTGCGCCGCATCGAGGGCACCCTCGAGGACGTCTTCGTTCACCTAACCGGTCGGGAGCT